>DATDHK010000040.1:0-4473 GCA_036521635.1 Bryobacteraceae bacterium
CGCCCTTCACTATTGAATGAAATCACACTCGCTGACAAGGACGACACGACTACTATGGGAATCCGAAAAAATGCCAAGTTTCTAACCGCCGCCGAGAAAGAAAACTTCGTCCGTGCCTGCGTACTGATGAAAGCCGATATCGTCAATCCGCTGGCGGCTGCCGCTGACCGGTACAGCCGGTGGGACCAGTACGCCGCTATTCACTGGATGATCCAGCAGGCCACCGCACCGCCAGGCGCCGTGCCGGTGAACTTCGGCCATGGGGGAAGCGGCGCGTACAGTTTTCTGAGCTGGCATCGCTATTTCCTTTACCAGTTCGAAAAGCAACTCCAGAGTTACGTGGCGAGTGTGATGCTGCCCTACTGGGACTGGACGGATCCGGCTCCCATCATGACCGACACTTTTATGGGGCCGAATGGAACGGTAAGCCACGAGGTTCGCAGCGGCTATTTCGCCAAGGACGCGCCAGCCACGGGCGTCAATCCCACACCCTCGCCCGCCTGGTGGCCGGCGGGCCTGACCGGTTGGCTGCTGCCAGCCTCTTTCGGCACAGCCTCCGGAGCGCTCAAGCGCGGATTGTCGCCCCTGTCCGGATTGCCAACCACGAACGATCTGCGCTCGACTTTGGCTAAGACCGCTTACCCGGCATTTCAAAACGCAATCGAGAGCGGCAACGGTCTGGTCACCTTCCCCTCGCAGCAGATGCACAACGGGATGCATGGGTGGATCGGCGGAGCGTTCGGTCAGATGAGCAATCCGCTGTATGCGGCGTTCGATCCGTTCTTCTATTTGCATCACTGCAATATCGATCGGCTGTGGGCCATGTGGCAAGCCGACGGTCACGCCACCGACTATCCCGTGAGCGGCGGGAACGCCTACCATAATCGCAATGACATCATGTATCCGTGGGTGGGAGCTACACCCGGATATGGAACGACGGCGGGCATATCCATCGCGATTCCGATGCCGGATTTCAGCGCCATCGGCATCAAGCGGAACGTGGACACGCTCGACTTCCGCACCGCCTTCGGCTACACCTACGACAGTATCGCTGTGATCGGCGTTGGGCTCGACCGTACCGGCAGCATGAACGGCTTGACACCGGATCCGATGACTACCGGCGCCCCCGACGTCACCAAATGGGAAGCCGCCAAGCGCGGCGTATCGGCGTTCCTGCAGGATTGCGAAACGGTGCAGAACAGCGGCATCATCTACACGGTGGCCGGCATCGAAACGTTCCGCCGCCTGGGAGCGGCGAACGACTTTCACCCGGTGTTCGCAAGCCCTGGATATGGGCTGATCAAAGGCGGCACCGGCTTCAGCAAAGCCACCTTCGATTCCGCGGCGGGGGCTATGAGTCCGGGAGGCGATACCCCGCTGGCCGACGCGTTGGTCGACGTGAAGAACACTCTGGTGAATGCGCCCTTCGGCGGCGTGCCAGCCGATGAGCAGCGTTACCTTGCCATGCTCACGGACGGTCTGCTGACCTCGGGCTCACCCATGAGTTCGATTGCGAATGGAAGCTTTTCACCCATTGCCGTGTTCTCCATGGGCTTCGGGACGGGTGCGGAGGTCGATTATCCGACACTCCAGAGCATGGTCGATAAAGGGCGAACGCTGAGCACGCAGCAATTGTTCCACGGCGAGAATGCCGGAACGATCGACAAATTCTATTCGAACGCAATGGCCGCGGCGATCGGTTTCACCTCCATCTTCGATCCCGTGATGGAGCTGTTCGCGGGCGAATACACGCATGTGGAATTCCAGGCCACTTCGGCCGACGATGCGTTTTTCATCTCGGCGCAAGGAATGGATTTCATCGACGGCAACTGGTCGTTCCATTTGCACGGGCCGAATGGAACCATGGTTTACGGCGAGGATGCAACTCCCATGGGTGGCATGGACATGGGCTGCATGCATTGCTGCCGTCCGCCGCACGTTACCGCCAACCGAAGCAACGGCCGCCTGTCGCTCATGCTGCAACGCGACAGCGCCGATGCGGACTGCTGGGTTGGCAACTGGACTTTGATGGCAAGTTTCAAGGCGAAGCACCTGGATGCGATGGTTATGTTCCCGTTGGGGAATCTGATGCAACCGGTGGCGGCCGGTCCCGCCCGCGGGCCGCGCTACTCGCGTCTGCTGGTGGACCCAAAGAACCGAATCGCGCAACGCAATGTAGTCCAAGCGGCCAGGCATGTGTTGGATGTGCATCCGGCCGGCAGTAATCACAACGGCGGCGAAGCCTGCGATCTGGCGGTGAACGTCTACGCGCGGACACGCCTGCGGTACTCGCTGGTTGCCAGCGACAATCATGCCGTTACGGGCAAGGAAGTGGCCATTCAACTGAAGGCCGATCTTCTGCAAGGCAACGTCAGTAACACGCGCACCTTCGCGCGCATGGTTTCGCCGGTGAGCAATCTCGCCGCCTTGGGGCCGAAGCTCAATCCCAACAAGATTTCCGCCGACGAGATTGTGGCGGGAGCGCTGGTCCCGAAATTCGACCCCGCGAAGGCGCTGGCCGCCTACGAAAAGCGGGATCCCAAGCTCACTGCGCAACGGGACGAAGTCGTCAATGTGGCGGTCCACGACAACGGTCCGATGCACGTCCATATCGAGAAGGCCGCCGTAGCCGGGCCATATCATCTTTCGGTCTACATCGAGGGCGACTATTGCCCGGACCACGACACCGCCAGCGGCCACGATCACATGGATCACGCCGCCATGGATAGTCCGCCGCCGGCCGCAGCCCCGCCCGCAACTCCGGCCGCGCCTACCTCGGTCTGCGGCCCGCAGTGTATGCCTGAGCGTTTTACGCGGCTGTTGACCACGATGGCCGCCGTCTCTCAAGCCTAGTACCAAATTGCAAAAGTTAGCGTCAGACCGCTCCCTTACGGTCGCGGCTCGGAAAGGCTTACTGAGCCGCGACCGTGAGGGAGCGGTCTGGCCGCGTTTAGCACTCGAACTTCTGCAACTTGGTACTAGGCTCGCAAAATCAGGGTATCGGGATAGTCTCGACGAGCGTCCAACAGAGGTAATGCGCTCTCTTGTCCTCCTAACATTGTTAGCGGCGTCTGCCGCGCTAGGCCAGCGTCCGCCGGTTATTCTGATCGACGGTTATCATCTGACGTGCGGCAGCGATAATCTCACCTCTGCACACGATTTCGGCGAGTTGCAGCAGCGGCTTGAAGGGGAAGGCGTGCAGGTAAAGTTTTTCGGCTCCTGCTCGTTTTCAAGCAAGCCCTCGATTGAGGATCTGGGGAACGCGCTGGGCGCCGCCATTCGCACCTTGAACGTGCCCCAGGTCGATGTGGTCAGCCACAGCATGGGCGGGTTGATCGTACGCTCCTATCTTGCCGGCAAACAGATTCCCGCGGGAGTATTCACGCCGCCCGCGGATCCAAAAGTGCGCAAATGGATTTCGATCGCCACTCCGAATTTCGGCGCGCTGATACCGTCGCTGCTCGGCGCTTTTTTGCCGGACATACAGGCGCGCGAACTCGTGCCGGGAAACCAATTTCTTTTCGACCTCGCCACCTGGAACCAGAACCACGACGACCTGCGGGGAGTGGACACGCTCGGCATTATCGGGAATGCGGGCGGCTTTGGGCCAATCGCCGGCGCCAACGATGGAACGGTTGCCGTGACTTCGGCATCGATGTCCTTCGCCGTGCCGGATGAGCGCACGCGCGTGCTGCCCTATTGCCACGGCGCCGGCGACCTTACGTCGATACTCGGATTGGGATGCGATGCGCCTCCGCTGGCAAAGATCCAATCCGATAATCCGCTCGCGTGGCGGATCGTCGACTCTTTTCTTTCCGGTTCGGACGAGTGGAAAACAATCGGGCATACTCCCGCGCAAGACAAATATCTTTCGCAGTACGGCGGGATCCTGAGCCAGCCGCGCGACAACAACGATAGACCGGCCGGGCCGATCGTCGACCGGAATCTGGTTGCCAATGCGCCGCAGCCGGGCGGGTATGCGGTGGTGATTGACAAGGCCGGGCCGCAGATCGCGCTCATAGCTCCTTCGGCCGCGCGCTTGCCTTTCTTGAGCCTCGCGCCGCGCATGCTGATTTCAATCTACGGCAACAACCTCACGGGCGGCGTTGTATCCGTCAACGGTCAAACGCTGGCATTGAATTACAGCGGTGAGCATCAGATAAATGCGCTGCTGCCGGACAATGTTTCCGCGCTCGCGAAGCTTACCGTCCGCAACGGATCGGGCAGCCAGACGGTCAATATATTCATCGAGGATGTAGTGCCTGCCGTGTTCAGCAGGGACGGTTCAGGCACGGGCTTCGCGGCGGCAATTCGCACCGGCAATTTTATTTCCCTGTTTCTCACCGGCCTGGGCCAAGGTGGCATGCCCTCTCAAGTCACGCTGAATGGCGTGCCCGTGAAAGTGACTTACGCCGGACCGGCGCCGGGCTTCCAAGGCCTGGATCAAATCAACATCGAATTGCCCAGCGCCAC
>DATDHK010000041.1:0-7127 GCA_036521635.1 Bryobacteraceae bacterium
CCGGAAGCTAATGGCCGCCGACACGAACGCGGCCATTAGAGGCGCATTCGCCGCCGGTGCGCGCGAAATCGTCGTCAATGATTCGCACGGCTCCCACACCAACCTGCGTCTCGAAGATCTGGCGCCCGGCGTCCGCCTGATAACCGACACCTTCAAGCGCTACGGCATGATGCAAGGGCTGGACGAATCGTTCGACGCGGCGCTCTTTATCGGCTATCACGCCAAAGCCGGCAGCACGCGCGGATTCTTCGCGCACACCGGCGACGCCAACGTGAAAGACCTGGAAATCGATGGCCGCTCGGTCGGCGAAGGCAGCATGAACGCCCTGCTGGCGGCTTGGTACGGCGTGCCCGTGGTCTTGATCACGGGCGATGACGTGGCAGTAGAGCAATTCAAGGAATTTGCGCCCAACGTTCGAGGAGTGGTTGTGAAACGCGCCATTAATACCCGCTCGGGCGAACTCCGGCCCCTCGATGAAGTTCACCGGGAGATCGAAATTGCCGCCCACGAGGCCGTCGCCTCCGCCCACAAGACAATGCCACAGCGCGCGGCATCAGTCCGAGTCAAGCTGCGTTTCCGCGACACCTTGACTCCCGAGCTTGCCGAAATCCTTCCCACCATGGAGCGACCGGCGCCCGATACCATCGCATTCAGCTCGGACTCCATGCCTCACGCATACAGCTTGATCCGGCTGCTCTATCGTTGGATCAATCCCCCGCCCCCGCGGTCAGGATACGACTACTGACGGAGCCCGAAAATCTCAGCCAGAGGAACTGCCAGCGAAGGATTTTCGGTACGCAGCACACCATCCCGCGCCTCGGCGTTGCCGTCTTTCGTACAGGCCCATGCCCGTTGATCGGGCGGGTTGATGACCCATACATACTGCACTCCGAATCGCAGGTAGTCGTCAATCTTCTGCTGCATTCGCTCCCAGCGGTCTTCGGGCGAAAGAATCTCGATGCAGATAAAAGGCGGTGTCCGGAAGATCTGCTCCTCGGGCTCTTCGCCGACATAGACGCAAATGTCAGGGACACGAAACCGCGTCGGGCTAACTTGGACCCGCTGTTCCGGGAAAACAACAACGTTCCACCTTTTCTCCCGGTTGCCAAAGAACAGAATCAATTGTTTCTGCAGTTTGCTGTGATCGCGTTCACCCAAGTTGCGCTCCAAGACCTCGCCATCCACGTAATCGCAATCCGGGTCATACGTGGTGCGCAGGTACTCCTCGACAGGAACGAGCGCTCCGGTTTTCATGGTTTCAGTTTACCAAGTCCCCAACCCCCAGCCCCCCGTCCCGAGCCCCCAGCCCCACCCCCGAGGTATCATGGCTACAGATGTCGATGCTTTCGCCCAGACTGCAACTGAAAGTCGCGCAGAAGCAGATCCTGACTCCGGGATTGGTCCAGATGGTGACCGTCCTTCAGTTAAACCGCCTGGAACTGAAGGATATGATCACGCAGGAGATTGCCGAGAATCCGGTCCTCGAAGAATCGGCCGACGGCGTCGAAGAGCTGACTCCCGAGGAAGTGCAGGCCATTCTAGAAGCCGAGCGCACCTCCGAGCCTTCCGATCAAACTATCCTCGAAACCGTGAATGGCGCAGCCTCGTCCGAGCCGGGAATCGCCGCCGACGGCACCCAGGCGGCAGACGGCTTTGACTACGACGGGGGCCCGCCAGTATCGCTCGAGTCGCCCAATGCCCCGGCAGCCGAGACCGACGTAGTAGCGGAGCCAAAAACAGAAAAAGATCCATTCGACGAGATAGATTTCGGCACCTTCTTCGACGAATATCTGGATCCAGGCTACAAAAGCCCCGCGTCGGAAAACGTGGAGAAGCCGTCCTTCGAGACCTTCCTGTCCTCGCCCGTCACTCTCAGCGACCATCTTCATTCGCAGTTGAGCGTGCTGATCATGTCCGAAGCTGTGCGCGATGCCGCGGAGAACATCATCGGCAACCTCGACGAAAACGGGTATCTCACCGCCACGCCGGACGAAATCGCGGAGTCTGGCGACCACACTCCGGAAGAAGTGCTGGAGGGCCTGAAGATCGTTCAGTCGCTCGATCCGGCCGGAGTCGCCGCGAAGGACGTCCGCGAATGCCTGTTGCTTCAAATCGAGAGCCGCAACGGGCGCGACGGAGTTGCATGGCAGATCGTAGCGAATCACCTGAAACTGGTGGAGACCCGTCAGATTAAGGAACTGGCCAAGGTGCTGGGCCGGCCAATGGATCACATCCAAATCGCCTTGGATCTCATCCGCCATCTCGATCCCTACCCAGGCCAGCGCTACTCCGATCGAGGCTCGCGGCAGGTCGAGCCGGACGTCTACATTTTTAAAGAAGGCGACGATTACATCATCCAGTTGAATGACGACGATCTGCCGCAGCTTCGGCTCAACGCTCAATACCGCAAGATGCTCGATCGCGAGCAGGAGCCGAGCAAAGAGATCCGCAACTACGTCAAGGACCGCTACGCCGCCGCAATTCAGTTGATCAAAAACATCGAGCAGCGGAAACAGACCATCCTGAAAGTGTGTCAATCTATCGTGCGGCGTCAACTGGAATTTCTGGAGCACGGTATCGACACACTCAAGCCAATGATGATCAAGGACGTGGCCGAGGAAATCGGCGTGCATCCTTCCACCGTCAGCCGCGCGGTGGCCAGCAAGTACGCCGACACTCCGCAGGGCGTGTTCGAGCTTCGCTACTTTTTCTCGGAGGCCGTACACGGCTCCGCCGGAAGCGCCACGCCGCTGCTGATTTTGAAGCGGAGAGTGAAGAAAATGATTGAAGAAGAAAATACGCAACACCCGCTTACGGACGAGCAGATTACGGCTCGCCTGAAGGCGGAAGGCATCGACGTTACTCGACGAACCGTTGCCAAGTACCGGGAAGACATGAAGATTCCGTCCACCCATCAGCGGCGCGTTCGCAGCTGATCAAGATCTCCCAAAAGCCGGAGGTACATCTCAATGAAAATCACATATACAGGCAGACATGAAGTATTCCCTCCAAAACAAAAAGCCAAGCTAGAAGCAAAACTTCAGAAACTATCGAAAATGCTGGAGCGCAAAGGGGAGAAAGAGGCGCACGTTATTCTCTCCCAGGAGCGTTTCCTGCACAAAATCGAAATCACCATGAACGCCTGGGATCATGCGCTGGTCGGTGTAGGATCGGATCGCGATTTGATCGCCGCATCCAGCAATGCTCTCGACAAATTAGAGAAGCAGCTTCGGAAGGTTCGCGATAAATGGCTCGCGAAGCGGCACAAGGACAACGGAGCAGCGGCCACGGATGGACTTGCCGCCCAATCTGCCGCCGCGCCGCCGAAAAACGGAAGGGCCAAGCAGATCTCGCTCGCGGCTGGAAAGCGCGGAAGTAAAAAGGTTTTTCGCGTGAACAATCGCGATGGGAACAAACCCATGACCTTGGAAGAGGCGATGCTCGAAATGGAAGTTTCGCAGGACTACATGGTCTATCGCGACTCCCAGACCGATCGTGTGGCGGTGTTGATGCGCCGTTCCGATGGGCATTTCGATTTGATCGAGAGCTAGTGCCCAAGAGCATCGCGGAGCCGCCCGATTCCAAAACCGCACAACTGGTTATCATAACCGGTGTCAGTGGTTCGGGCAAAGGCACGGTTCTCAAGGCGCTCGAAGATCTGGGCTACTATGCGGTGGACAATCTTCCGATCGGGCTGATTCCGAAATTCGCCGAATTGACCAAAGATTCGGCCAATGTCCGGCGCGCCGCCCTGGTCGTCGACATTCGCGAAGGCAGCACGCTGAAGCAGTTCCCGTCCATCTTCAAACGGCTGCGGCGCCGCGTGCCGGCCACGTTGCTTTTTCTCGAGGCTGACGACAGCACCCTGGTGCGGCGCTTCAGTGAAACGCGCCGGCCGCATCCGCTGGGCATCGGCTCTTCGGTGGCGAAAAGCATACAGGCCGAGCGCGAACAACTGGCGCCCATCCGCACCATGGCCGATCACATTATCAACACCTCGAAATTCAATGTGCACGAACTGCGGGATGCGATAGAGCAGCGCTTTCGAGGCGATCGCGAAGAATCGAAGATCCGCATCGACGTCACCAGCTTCGGTTACCGCCACGGAGTTCCCGCCGACAGCGATCTGGTTTTCGACGTGCGCTTTCTTCCGAACCCCAACTACATTCCGGAGTTCAAGAAGCTCACTGGCCGCCACCCCAGCGTCGCGCGCTACATCCGCTCCTTTCCGCAAACCATCGAGTTCATGGATCGGATCTCCGAACTGCTGGTCTATCTGATTCCACACTACATTCGCGAGGGCAAGAGCTATCTGACCATCGCGTTCGGATGCACCGGCGGCCATCACCGGTCGGTCATGATCGCCAGCGAGATTCGCAAGCGCCTGACGCGCGCCGGATTCAAGTCGAAAGAAACGCATCGCGACGTGAAGCTATGATACGGACCACGGCAGTGCTCGCTCTGATCGCCAGCGCCCCACTGCTGAATGCCGCCGGCCTGTTCTTTGTGCAGATGTCCGACCCTCAGTTCGGTATGTACACGAGTAACGCCGATTTCTCGCAGGAAACCGCTAATTTCGAGTTTGCCATCGCCAATGTGAACCGGCTGCGGCCCTCGTTTGTGGTGGTCTGCGGCGACCTTGTCAATCGGGCCGACGATGTCGCGCAGGCCGCGGAGTATCTGCGTGTAGCGGCCAGGCTCGATCGTTCCATTCCGCTGCACAACGTCGCCGGGAATCACGATGTCGAAAATACTCCAACGCCGGCCAGCCTCGCGGCGTATCGTGCGAAATTCGGACCGGACTATTACACTTTTCGTCATGCCGATTTCACCGGCATCGTTCTAAATTCAAGTCTCATCCAGCATCCCGAGGGCGCGCCCCAAGAAACCGCAAAACAAGAGACCTGGTTGCTGGCCCAGCTCCAGAAGTTCAAGGCCGAAGGCGCGCGGAATGTCGCCGTATTCCAGCACATCCCGTTTTTCCTGGAGCGTGCGGATGAGGCCGATCAATATTTCAACATCCCGCTCGAGAGGCGGAGGAAGTACCTGGAGATCCTTTTGAAATACGGCATACGTAACGTATTCGCTGGACATTACCATCGCAACACGTCCGGCCGGAGCGGCGCCTTGCAAATGATAACCACCGGTCCCGTCGGCAAGCCGCTGGGGCCGGACCCTTCCGGAATCCGCGTTGTGATCGTCCGGGAAACGACGATGGAAAGCCAGTATTACGGATTGGGCAACATCCCGAATCAAGTTGACTTGAGCGCCCCAGCGCATTCCAAAGTGGGGCAGGTTGGCAACCTGCGGCCGATTGGCAATCGGCCTATTCGGTAAAGCGTTTCTATTAACGGGCCGATTAACAATCGGCCGCAGATTAACAATCGGCCGCACATAAATCTGGCGCCAAAGCTATAATCTCGGGAGTAGAGGGGGATCGATGATGCGCATACTTGCTATCTTGCTTGGCCTCAGCGGAATCGCCAGTGCACAACAAGTCACGGTGGGAACTGCGGCCGCTTCGCCAGGCCAGAGGGCAACCGGCGTGATTGCGGTGCCGGCCGGCGTGGATGCCGCAATGGACATCCCGGTCATCCTGATCAACGGGTCGAGACCTGGCCCTAAACTGGCGCTCCTGGCCGGCGCGCACGGCACCGAATACGCCTCAATCATCGCGTTGGAAAAACTGGCGCAAACCACTGATCCTGCAACACTTGTTGGGACGCTGATCGTCATCCCTCTCTTGAATGTGGCTTCGTTTTTGCAGAAAGTTCCGCACCTCAACCCGGTGGACGGCAAGAACATGAATCGGCTCTATCCGGGAAGGGCCGATGGCACTCAGACCGAGCGGGCCTTGTGGGGCATCACCAAGCAGGTCCTCGAAAAATGCGATTACCTGATCGATTTCCACGGTGGCGACTTGGACGAAAACCTGCGCAAGTATTCGTATTGGGCGGACACCGGCAACGCCAAACTCGACGCCGCTTCGCGCGCCATGGTGCTGGCATTCGGTTTGGATCACATCATCATCCAGCGAAATCGGCCATCGGACCCGAGGCCGCCGGGCGTGACCACTATCACCCGGCACGCCCAGAACCTGGGCAAGCCGTCCATCACGGTGGAAGCCGGCCACGCCGGCACAACCGACGCCGAAGATGTCGACGCACTGGTGCTGGGGTCCATGAACGTCATGCGGCATCTGAAGATGTTGCCCGGCGAAGTGCTCCCGATCGCGCATCCGCTGTGGATCGGCCGCTCCTCGGCTGTCACCAGCGACCGCGAGGGAATTTTCTATCCGGTCGTGGTTCCGGAAGCCTACGTTACACAGGGAATGAAGATTGGATACATCACTGATTATTTTGGCGACAAAGTTTGGGACATCACGGCGCCTGTATCCGGTGTGGTGCTATATATCGGCGCGGTTCCCTCAATGAAGAAGGGCGACAACATCGCGCACATAGGTGAACTGGCGGACGGTAATTAGCGACCGGTGACCGCCAGCCACGGATCGCCATTCACCAACCACCGCTCAATCACCAGCCCCGAAACTCGCGCTGCCGGAATTCCACGGCTGTGCATCCGGCATCCGACCGTACCACGCGTCCCTTTGCCGCCAGTTGCAGCGCGCCCTCGGTTTCCGGCGCTACCGGCCAATTGATGCCCAGTTCCACCAATTTTCCAAGAGGCAGGGAAAAGGCCGTAGTGAACAGCACGCCTCCGCTGCTGATATTCACGGTGTGTCCGTGCTGGGGCGCCTCGCGCGTTCGCCTGCCTTGCCACTTCCATTTCACGTCGCGCTCAATGGAATAGCGTCCAGCACGCCTTCGCTCGATTCTCTGCTCGTTCATGGCTTCGTTCATTCGAATACACTCCGGCGATCTGAAGCGGCCTTATCATGCATCCTATTCAGAATGCCCGCCGGATGCTTCCGGTGCAATGTAACCTTGTTGGCATGCCGTGCTGGTACTTCTGTACCGCTAGGAGGAAGGGGGAAGGAAAATTAAGGAGGGGAATAGACAAAGCGAAGCGGCCCCGATTTCTCGCGGGCCGCCTCGTGGTGAATTTGAGCTTTCCTGGCTAGAAGCCGCTCGGCCTCTAAACGTAATTCACGGTAACAGTGATCACCG
>DATDHK010000042.1:0-2186 GCA_036521635.1 Bryobacteraceae bacterium
GAGATCGTTCCTTCGGCGCCCACGTGGGCGCGCACCTCGTCGAGTGCGCGTCGCGCCTCGCCTTGCCTGAAGCCCAGGGAAACGAGCGCCTCGAACGCGTCGCTCATGACGCACCAGCAAGAGCTTCGAAGATGCCCGGCCGGAAATCGAAAAGCAGATCAAGCCGCAGCTCACCAAGGAAGCCATGGATCGCATCAAAAAGCAATTGCCCGTGACCATGGACGATTCCTACTTTGGGAAGTAACCCGGCCCGCGGCTCCGCCAACTATTTGGATTTCGCCAGGATGTCGTAGACCGGCTTGTTGTCGGCGTAGACACGCCATTCCTTGATAAGACCGTCCTGCACCACGGCCATCCAGGACGCGGGTATGCGCCACTTGTTCTCCGGCGGAAGCTTGCCGTTGGCGGCAATGGTTCCGCCCGCCGCGCCGAACACCGCCACGATGTTTCCGCTTTGCAGAATCTCCTCGTGCGAAACCCAGTAGTCCGGACAAAATGCAAAATACGACTGCCAGCCGGCCCGCATCTTTTCCCGGGTTCTGACTGTCTGACCCAGCGAATCGATGAAGACATGATCCTCGGTCATTAACGCGGCCAGCTTGCCGGCATCGCGTTCATTGATGCATTCGAGAAAACCGAGAACGGTCTCGACGGGCGTCATGAGGGAATTATACGGCATGTTGTCCAAGTCGGCTGCTATTCTGAGTCAATGCTGGGCATCGACTCTCGAGCCGCGCGCGCCGCGTGGACCGTCTTCCTCGTAGCGCTGGTTATCGCCACCGCCTATGCGATCCGCGAGACGCTGGTGGTTTTCATGATCGCGCTGTTGTTTGCATATTTGCTGATGCCGGTGGTGGGGCTGGTGACGCGATTCACTCCCGCGCGGGTTTCTGTCAACGTCGCCCTGGCTATCGTCTATCTGGCGCTGATTGGCGCGATAGTGGCTTTGGCGTTTACGGTCGGATCGCGAATTGCCGATGAGGCGAACACCCTCGCTAACAAGTTGCCGGAGCTTTTGAAGAACCGCCGCTGGGTCGATACGCTTCCCCTGCCGGCTGTGCTCGAGCCGGTTCGCGCCAGGATCGCGCAGGCCTTGCAGTCCGAGCTCGACAACGGAGGCAAGAACATTTTGCCGTACGTCAAGAGTCTGGGCGGTCAAATCATTTCGGGCGCGAGATACATTGTCTACATCGTGCTGGTTCCGATTCTCGCGTTCTTTTTTCTGAAGGACGGCCACACTATTCGGGAAGACATCGTGCACCGGCTGACGGCCGGTAAACAACGCGTGATGGTGGACGGCATCCTCGAGGATATTAACGTGCTGCTGGGGCAATACATCCGGGCCCTGGTCTTCTTGTCGCTTTCGAGTTTCATCGGCTATGGCCTTTTCCTTAGTTTGACCGGCGCATCCTACTTTCTTTTGCTGGCGGGCATTGCCGCGATTTGCGAATTCCTGCCGGTGGTGGGGCCCGCGGCCGCAGGGCTCGCCGTGCTGCTGGTCACCGGCCTGAGCGGCTACGACCACCTCGTGCCGTTCTTGATTTTCTGGCTGGTGTTTCGATTATTTCAGGACTACGTAGTTGCTCCCTACCTGATGGGCAAGGGTGTGGAGATGAACCCATTGCTGGTTTTGTTCGGCGTGCTGGCCGGCGAGCAGATTGCGGGCGTCACCGGGATGTTTTTTTCCATACCGGTGCTGGCGACGTTGCGCGTAATATTCGCACGGCTGCGCAGAGCGCGGCGCGACCACGTTGTGGAATGAGGAATGACGCGTGAGGCATCGGCATTATTGTTCGTTCAACACGATCAGCGGATCGACCTTCGTCGCCTGCTGCGCCGGCCTGAGGCAGGCGATCATGGCGACGATTCCCAGAACCAGCGCCACCGAGCCGATCACAACAGGGTCGAGCGGCTGCACTCCGTAAATCTGATTCTTGATCGCCGTGCGCAGGGCGATGGAGCCGGCGATTCCCAGCAGCAGGCCGCTTCCAACCAACAGTATCCCTTCCCGCAAGAACAGCCGGAAGATCCCGGCCGGGCTGCTGCCGATCGCCAAGCGGATTCCGATCTCGCGCCGCCGCTGGCCCAGCAGGTACGAAAGCACGCTGTAAATTCCGACGGCGGAGAGAAACAGCGCCAGGCTGCCGAACGCCAAGGCCAGCGACATCGAGGTTCTTCGCGAAGCC
>DATDHK010000043.1:0-5884 GCA_036521635.1 Bryobacteraceae bacterium
TGCCATAGCTCTGCTCCAGGGCAACGTAGAAGCGATTGTCATTCGATAGTATGTAAGCCATAATTAATCCGTGCTGATCTCCAAGGTGAAAGTAACTTTGGCGATTTGAATAAAATTGCGTCCACCGTGTTTTACGCCGCCAAAAGTAACTTCATATCCTCCACCATAAAACACTCCATCTCCCCAGTCTCCGCGGTTACTGTCCAACACCTGCGTAATGGCGTCCGCGTAGAATTGCAAGTGCGACTCCATTTCCTCGAGCCGGTCCAATGAGACTCTTGCCTCGACTATCATTTGAGCCGTCCCCGAGAACCGCCTGAATTTTTCCCGAAGCAGGTTCACGATCTTGCCGCAGTACACATACACCAGCGGATATTTGCTCGACGCGTTCCGCTCCGATAATTCCGGAGACGCATTGTGGGGTATGATCTGCTGCGCCAAAAACGCGGGCAGCATTATTTCCTGCTGCGCCGACAACGCATCCACGGTGTCCGGAATGCCTCCGGCCGCGATCAACACCGCAACCGTTTTCCTGGTGCTCATGCCGCCGATTTGCGCCACAGTCTAACCCCTCTCGATCAGCCGCTGATCGGCGAGAAACCACGTCGGTTGTTGCCCATCCCCCGGCCGGGATCCCTGCGCCAACTCGCCCATCACCGTCCAGTTGGCGGCGGCCGCCAGCGGGGCGCCATTTTGCAGACGAAGCGTGTCGGGCGAGCCGCCTACATATGCGTTCCAACCAATCGCGCGGGCCGGTGGATTCTCAACGGTCACCACCGGGTGTTGCCCGTCCAACGTGGATATCTGGGCGACATCGCTCGGGCTGCCCTCTTGCCTTTGCTGGTTAACCCAAGTCACCGCTATATAAAACGTTCCGCTGGAAGCCGTGCCCGGTAGAGTGTTCAGAGCGGGCACAGCCGCTTTCGGAATCGGGTCCGCGACCAGCCCAACTCCAATCTGCAAATATTCCTGAAGACTGCGCTTCGTTAGCTGTTCATATTGGGTCCACTTACCCAGATACCGGTCATTCAGTTGATTGTCGTAGGCGTCGCGATACACCAGAGCCAGGGCTTTGTGGGCGTGCCATTGCCGTAACTGATCGGTCACGGCAACGTCACTTACTCCGATCGTGCGCCTGATTGTGCTCTGAAAATCGCGCTGCGGAAACCGCCGCAGCAGAAATAGAGTAAGCGCCGTTCCGATCTCAATCTGCGCCAGCGCGATCTTACCGGCAAGGTCGATGCTCTCCGTACTGGCAACGTCCAAAATGGCGTTCTCGTAGTTTTGGAGGTCGATCATCCGGTTGATGGGACCGTCCGTAAATAGGGCCATACCTACTTCTTGTCCACACGCGCCGGCGTGTTGTCCACATGCGCCGGTGTGCTCTTAGTCATGCGAAAGTCGGCTTCCGATACAACGTTGACCTGGATCTTCTGCGCCAACACGCGCTGTTCGGCTTCCTGCCGCGCTTGGTCGATCGCGCTGCGGAATTCGGTTCCTTCCTCCGGCGTTGCGAGGCGGGCTTTGCCCTCAAGAATCAGCTTGGCCGCCATGCTCCGCGACACTTCGGACTTCTGCCCGGCCCGCCCGCCGTCGGGCGTCTCGTTGCTGACCACCACGACGTGCGGGTCGGCGATCCCTTGTTCGATCTTCCGCAGTTTTTGATAAAACATTCTTAGATCCATTTGTCCTTTTCCTTCCAGGGAATTCGATTGGACCGCTTACTAACGTGCGCGGCTCGGAAAGAATTTTGTTGCGTTACCGAGCCGCGACCGTCAGGAAGCGGTATTTGCCACTGTCCCTTAGCTTTCCACGTGCACCCCGAAGCTGTTCCGCAGAACCGCCACTCCGTACAACACATCCACGGTGAATTGCTGGGCCAGCGTATTGGGCTGGTAGCTCATCACCACGCGGAGTCCGAAATTACCCGCTTCCGCGTATTCGGCCACCGCGCCGGTGCCGGGCAGCGGCTGCGGCAGGCGGCGAATCACCAGGCCCATCGCATTCTTCGAAAATGCCATGTTGTGCGTTGTAACCGGGCCGCTCCCGGTCTTGGGCACAAATTGCGAGCGGAAGATAAAGAAGTCTTTCAACTTCCCGACCGCGCCATCCACCAGCGCGCGCAGCCCCGCCTCACCGGCCGTGTAGTATTCGCTAAAGCGAGGAATCTGCCGCAGCGCCGAGTAAGTGGCCGGATCCACCACCAGATATTTCGGCGCGCTGGCCGGCACCTTGGCCTGAAAGAGCGCGGTTTCCGCCGCGTCGATCGCGGATTCGGTAATCGCCATCCCCGGCAGGCCCACTATCGTATTGGCCGTGAACTGCGCGTACAGCGCCAATAGATCGGTTTCGATTCGTTCCGCGAGCGCCACTACCGCCGGCTGCATGTACAGCTTCAAAAGGTCTGGCACCGCCAGAACTTTGGTGACGTCCGGAATTTGGAAGGTCGCTTCCGCATGGGTGTTCAGCACGATCTGCGCATTACCCACGTTCGGATTTTGCGTTTGCACCGTGCCCCCTTCCGCAAGATTGTTGGCGATCAGCGTCGGAGGAATCGGTATGTTCACCGTGTCCCCGGCTTGCGCCAACATCGGCTCATAGTCTCGATTGACCAAATTTCCCATGATGAGATTGCCCGTGAGCGCGGGTAACGCGTCCACGGCCACCAACTTCACGATGGCATTCGCTAAATTTCCCGATGTAATTGCTGGCATCTATTTCTCCCTTTCTTGTCTCTTATTGCTCTTCGTCAAGACCCTCGCAGCGTTTGACTTGCCACGCGCGAGATCTCCTGCCGCATCTTCTCCAGATCCTCCGGATTCATTCCCGGCCGGATCTTCTCCAGATCGAGTCCGCCCCCATGCGGCGTCACCTTCGAGCCCGATCCCATTCCCGATCCGCCTGTAATGCGGGCCGGCAACAGCTCTGGATTCTCTTGCACGAATTGCGTGAGGTACTCCTTGACGGACACTTCACCCTGTCCGCCTTTCGCCGTCAGCCGGCCGTCTTCGCCACGCTGGATGTCGTCTTTCACCACGCGATATGCGAGATCGATTTTCGCCACGCCCAGCTTCTGCAGTTCGGCGCGAATCGCCGAGCTGCGGTCCGACTCTTCGGCCATTTGCCGGCTGCGCTGATTTTCCTGGGCCAGATCGTTAAAGCGCCGCTCCAGTTCCTCGCGCCGCTTACGCTCGTCCAGCAGTTCCACTTTGTAAGCCGGCTCCGCCTTGGCTTGCTCGGCGCGCACGAACTCTTCAATCACTCCCCGAATCACGGAGCGCAATTCGGTACCGTCCGATTTCACTTCGTCCATAAACCTCCTTCTTTTTCCTCAAAACGTATTTCTCCACCGGAGAAGGCAACTTAGCCGCCGATGAACGCGGATAAGCAGGTTATTGCGCTTGATCGATCTCCCGGCCGATCCGATCTTTCACGTCCTGCCTCAAATCGCAAAGAAACTGAAACGCCAGCTTCCTGAACACCTGCTTCTTCAACGTCGGCGAATCGATTCCCAACTTCAGCAGCCGCTCGGCCTCGCCCAGCTCATTCCCAAAGTCGCCAATATCAAACTCATCCATGCCGGAAACATCGATGCCGATGCCGTCTTCGCGGGCCCCGTCGACCGCGCGCAGCACGCGCTTGATGCAATCCTTCACCGCGTCGCCATAGGCGCGCAGCACTTCCTGCGTGATGGTGTAGTCCCGTTGTTTGCTCAGACCGGATTGCGTATGGCTCCCGCTGAGCGATCCGCCCGCATGGGTGACGTAGCACACGCGATAAATCTCTTCCTGAAGCCGCGCCAGATTGTCGGCCGCAATCTGATAAACATGCCCCTCGGGTTCCGTCCAACCGAACCGGTCTTGCGGACCAAGCTGGATGTAATAGGATTCACCCATCACTTGATTCCAGTCGCGCTCGGAGTAGATCACCGGCATGGCGAACAGCCCCATGGTCAGCGCCCATCCAAGTGCGTTGGATTTGTTGAAATGCTCGAGCTGCAGCGAGGCCGCCTTATTCAAAAGCCACAACCCTTCGGAAACCCGCAGCTCCACCAGCGGCACTCGCGCCAGCTTCGCCAGGCCGTGCCGGCCCTCGGCGACAATTTCAATCTCCTTGACGCCCGTTCCGCTTTCGGCCTGCTCGTACACGCGGTAGTTTTCTTTGTCGTAGTAGATCCACCGGGTTTGCTTGACCCAGACGGAATCTTCGATCTTTTCTTTTCGAAGGCTCTGCGTGCGGAGCACGACCCACTGATAATGCCCATACTCGTCGTGACTCCAATTGATCAGCTCGTCGGCGGCGTAGCTCACTAAATATGCGCGCGAGGCACCCCGCTCGTCTTCCTCCGCCCGCGTTCCGGCGGGAGCGTTGAGGCGGGGAAAATCCACCAGGATGTAACTTTTCCCGCAGACCAGCGCCTCCACGAATTGCTTGCGGAAGAACTCGGCCAGGCAACTGCCCTTGCGGTCGCAATCTTCGGTAAACTCTCCGAAAAATTTCTTGGCGCGCTCGTTTTTCCCCTCGAACATCAATCTCGGTTCGCGCCGGAACAGCGTGGCCGTGTACCAGTCGACGATCGAGCCGATGTAGTTCTCGTAAAAACTCCGGCTCAACCGCTCCCCGTAAACGTCGCCCGGCTCCTTCTGCCGCCGCACCAGGTATTGGTCCGCGCTGACTTTGAACTGCTCGCCGCCGGCGTACAGATCCCGGTACTGCCGCCACATGGCGCGCCTCATCCTGAATTCCGGATGTTCGTGATTGATGTCGAAGTTGCTCTTGCTGTCATTCATAAAAGTCTTTTGTAGACCGCTCCCTTACGGTCGCGGCTCGGTATGCTTCCTTAAAACAACCGCTTGTCCTGCTCCCCAAACGAAACCTGCGCCTTGCACTCCTGCCAAATCAGATACCCCAACGCGTCCGACAAATGGGTCCGCTTCGAGTCGCGTTCCTTGTCGATCACGCTGCTATCCGGCTTGAACGTGACTTCTTCGAAGTCCGTAATCAAACCCTTGCAGCGCGGATGAACAAACAAGGTGGTCTCTTCTTTCGCCGAAAACAACTTCGCATTCACCAGGGCGATTCGTTCGCGCACACTGGGATTGCTGGCCGGCACACGAAACTTTGGGTGCCGGTACCCGGTGCGCAGAAAATATTCCCTGACGATGCGGTAATCCGTGGTGCCCGCCGTCTGCAAGCGTTGGCCGGTGGCATCTCCGTAGATCACCAGGCCCCCGGGATGGCCGGGATAGCGCGACATAAACTCATCGCAAGCTTGCTCCGTGGCGGCCCTGCTCAGCACAATCTCATCCAGAACCATTACGTCGTCCCCTTTTTTCTGCGCGATGATCGAGCTCATCGGATCCACGTTGAAGTCCAGCGCCCAAAACAGCGGAAGACTTCCATCCACTTCCAGCGGCCTCAAATTCCGCGCGCGATTGAACCCCTGATACACCACGCCCGATTGGACGTTCAGGTACTCGCCCAGCACTTCCTGCTCAAAAAATTTCGGATCGTAGCTGCTCTTCAGCCGCTCGTAGAAATCCGGAACCTTATCCAGTACGAAGCGGTTTTCATATGGCCGCGCCAGTACAACTTCATAACCGCTCACGCAATCCCGGATGAATCTCTTGTAAACCCAATCAAAACCTTTGGGCGTCCAAACGCCAAATCCGCACAAGCGCGCCGCCAGCGGATCGCGCAAACGCCCTTCCAACCGCATCCACGCTTCCTCAGCCGTATAACTCAGCTCGTCCAATCCGAACCACGCCAGATTGGTTCCACGCAGCCTCTCAAACTCGTCGACGGCACGAAAATAAAT
Source organism: Bryobacteraceae bacterium (assembly GCA_036521635.1). Taxonomy (GTDB): domain Bacteria; phylum Acidobacteriota; class Terriglobia; order Bryobacterales; family Bryobacteraceae; genus Palsa-89. The sequence goes on from DATDHK010000043.1 coordinate 5,819, forward strand.
GCGCGACCCCGTGTCCTTCATCACCAGCACGGACTCAGACTTGTTGAACTCGTAGGGCAGCCCATT
>DATDHK010000044.1:0-1968 GCA_036521635.1 Bryobacteraceae bacterium
TACGATCTCGCTAATATACGCGCAGACTCAGCCGCAGATCGTCAAAACTATTAATAAGCCGGGCGAGAAGCCTTCCATTGCGGTTCCTGATTTTCGGGGCGCGGGCGACTCGCAGCGTTTCATGGCCACTCTCAACGGCACTCTGTTCAGCGAACTGCAAAACTCCGGGCAATTGAAGATGGTTGCGAAGACCCTCTACCCGCTGCAGATTCCGCAGCAGCCTTCCGACTTTCATCCGCCCGCCAACGGACGCAGCCAGGGCCCTTGGCTGTCGGACTGGTCAGGTCCGCCTCCCAACGCGAACTATCTCGCGTTCGGTTACGCCGCCACGCAGAACAATCAACTGGTCCTTTATGGGTGGCTGTATGACGTCCGTCAAACCAACACCAGCGCGGCGCAACTGATCGGAAAGATCTACTTGGGGCCGATCGACGAAGATGGCGCGAAAAAAGTGGCGCGGGAATTCGCCGCCGATATCTTGAAATATTTCGGCGCCGAGAGCCTCATCGGAACCAAGATCTATTTCGTTTCCAATCGCACCGGCAACAAAGAAATCTGGTCGATGGATTACGATGGCTCGAACCAAAAACAGTTCACGGCCTACAGAACGATCACCAGCTTTCCAACCGTATCGCCGGATGGAACCAAGGTCGCATTCACAACCTATCCGGTCGGGCGCGGAGCCGGCGGAAAAGGCGTCACTGAGGGTCAACCACAGATTTATGTGCATTCGCTCGAAACAGGCCGGAAACTCGTCTATTACAACCAGCAGGCATCCATGAATGCCGCGTCCGATTTTATGCCGGACAGCCGCCATCTGCTTATTTATTCCACGGCGGGCGGCGCCGGATTCTCGCAAATTTATTTGACGGACCTCGACGGCGGAGGTCTGCGCGCCGTCACTCATTCGCGTGCGCTCGAAGTGGAAGCCAAGGCCAACCCCAAGACAGGCGCGGATATTGTGTTCGTTTCAGGGCGCGGCGGCACGCCGCAAATATATAGAATGAATATAGACGGAACAGATGTTGCCCGCTTGAGCACTGGGGAAGGGGATGCTGTCAATCCCGCGTGGAGCCCCGATGGACAGCACATAGCGTTTGCGTGGACTCGTGGATATGAACCGGGAAACTTCAATATTTTCGTCATGGATGTGGCCAGCCGCGATGTTGTGCAACTCACCCATGGCGCGGGCCGCAACGAACATCCCAATTGGGCGCCCGATGGCATCCACATTGTTTTCTCATCGACGCGCGGACGCAACACGCAGATTTACAGCACTCTGGCTAATGGCGCCGCGCCCGTGCAACAACTCACTACGCAAGGCAATAACGACAATCCCGTTTGGAGCAGGGCCACACATTAATGGATACGAGCATAGTTGATAGGAGCTTATCGGAATGCGTGAAAATTACAGGTTGAATACTTCCAGAATCGGCGCGATCCTTCTGATGCTGGCGTTGGCGGTGTTCGCCGCCGGGTGCAAGAAACCTCGCCCGAATCTTCCCGCAACTCCGCCGCCATCGGGAGGAGGCAGCAGCGGCGGTAGATCCACTCCAAGCGGCGGCGAGAAGCCGGTGATCAACAGCTTCACCGCCGAGCCTTCGACCATCGAGCGGGGACAATCGTCGACGCTGAGTTGGTCCATCAGTAACGCGACGGATATGTCGATCGACCACGGCGTCGGCGCGGTGCAGAGCCGCGCGCAGCGCCAGGTATTTCCGAGCGCCACCACTACTTATACGCTGACGGCCAATGGCCCTGGCGGCTCCGAAACTCAGACCGTGACAGTGGAAGTATCCACCGCGCCCGCGCCTCCGCCATCCGCAACGATTGGCGCCCCGCGGCTTTCGAGCGCGGAGATGCTGCAACAGCAGGCACAGGACGCGTACTTCGATTACGACCATAACGACCTTCGTCCGGATGCCCGCGAGGCCCTCACGCACGACGCCGCGCTCTTGAAGCAGATTT
>DATDHK010000045.1:0-8662 GCA_036521635.1 Bryobacteraceae bacterium
ATCCATTCAGCGCGGCCACAACGCCTTCGTCCAGGTAGGCTGCGCGCTCTGCCATACCGAGAGCATGACGGCCGGATCTTCCCGAATCGCCGCGTTGTCAGGCAAGCCGGTGAATATGTTCTCCGACCTGTTGGTTCACAACATGGGAACCGCGCTGGCGGACGGCGTCTCGCAAGGCAATGCGGGCCCGGACGAATTTCGCAGCGCCCCTTTGTGGGGACTGGGCCAGCGGATTTTCTTCCTGCACGACGGCCGCACGCGCGACCTGCTGCAAGCGATCCTGGCGCACGACAGTCCGGGTTCCGAAGCCGATCGCTCGATCGACACGTTCAACCAGCTTAGCCAGTCCGGTAGGCAGGATGTGTTGAATTTTCTGCGGTCGTTGTAGGGGAAAGGAACACAAGGAACACGGGGAACACGAGGACACCGGGGTAACGAAAAAATGTCGAGGTGTTCCTCGTATCCCGCGTATTCCTTGTGTTCCTTCCCCTACGCTATACTCGTCCCGTGTCGAACACTCGTCACATACTCGCACTCCTCCTCCTCTCCTTTACAGCATCGGCTGCGGAATACGAAGTCTACGCGATTCGCTACGCAACCATTCCGGATTTTTCAGTCGCCTCTTTAGTAGCCGGCGCCGACCGCGCGCGCAAGCTGGACATCGCCATGCTGGTGTGGCTGGTTCGCGGGAACGGCCGGAACATTCTGGTCGACTCTGGTTTTTATCACGAACAATTTTTCCGCCAGTGGCATGTCGCCGATTTCGTCAAGCCGGCGGATGCTCTGTCAAGAGTCGGATTGAAAGCCGACGACATCACCGACGTCATCATCACCCATCTGCACTGGGACCACGCCGATGGAATGGACCTCTTCCCCAAAGCCCGCGTCTGGCTTCAGAAAGACGAACTCCAGTATTACGCCGGTGAAGCCTGGCAATCGCGCGCGACGCACGGCGGCATCGATCCGGACGATGTGATTGAAGCGGTGAAGTTGAACACGCAAGGCCGCGTGGGTCTGGTAAACGGCGATGCCCAAGAAATAATTCCCGGCATCACGTGCTACACCGGCGGACGCCACACCTACGCATCGCAATATGTCGGTGTGAATACCAAGGCCGGGATCGTCATCTTAGCCAGCGACAACATGTATCTCTACGAGAACCTGGAAAAACACGTGCCCATCGCCGCGACGTTGGATGCCGCATCGAATCTGCGGGCGCAGGACCGCATGAAACAACTGGCGGCCAATCCCAAATTAATAATTCCGGGCCACGACCCAGCGGTCATGACGAATTTTCCCAACCCGACTCCAGGTGTAGCGAAAATCCAATAGCCGCGCCACCTACCTCCGCATGTCGTCCCGCGCCTTCCTCAGATCGCGGTCCGCCTGCCGCGCCGCATCCCGCATCTCGTGCTTGGCGTCCTCCACGCTTTGACGCATTTCTTCCCTGGCCTTGCGAAGGCTTTCGCGAGCTTCACGGCGAGTATCCTCCAACTCCCTGCGCACTTCCTCGCGCGTCCTGCGTATTTCCTGGCGCATATCCCGGACATCGTCCCGGCGGCAGGCTGTCATCGACACTGCCAGAATCATCATTGCGAATGCCCTCGATTTCGACATACATCCTCCTACAACGATCTTACGCTCCCGGCTACTGATAAGTTTCTGTAAAAATGTGGCAATTTGCCCGATTGCGCCGTCTAACCCGTAAGCTCATGCTGAGATCAATGTCCCGTATCATGTGCCTCATCGCGGCGGCGTCCACGATGGCGCTTTTCGGACAGCCGTCCGTGCTGACCTGGCATAACGACAACGCGCGCACCGGCCAAAATCTGCAAGAGACTACACTGACGCCCGCCAATGTGAACTCGACCATGTTCGGAAGGCTGTTCACAATAATGGTCGACGGCAAAGTGGATGCGCAGCCTCTCTACGTGCCCGCTCTCACGATTCCGGCGCAGGGCGTGCACAATGTTTTATTCGTCGTCACCGAACATGACAGCGCCTACGCTTTCGACGCCGACACTGCGACGCAGCTCTGGCACGTGTCGTTGTTGGGTACGGGCGAAACAACATCGGACGATCGAAGCTGCGGACAGGTATCACCCGAGATCGGCGCAACCGCCACGCCCGCCATCGATCTGCAAATCGGCCCGCACGGAACCATGTACGTGATTGCCATGTCCAAGGCCGGCTCAAACTATCACCAGAGACTGCATGCGCTGGACATCGCGACGGGCGGCGAACAATTCGGCGGACCGGTGGAAATACAAGCAACGTATCCTGGTTCGGGAGTCGAGAACACGTTCGCTCCCAAGCAGCATAAGGAACGGGCGGGGCTGCTGATCGCCAACGGATTGGTCTATACCGCCTGGTCGTCGCATTGCGATATTTTTCCGTACACAGCTTGGGTCATTTCCTATAACGAGACCACGCTCGCGCAGGTGAACGTCCTGAATCTCACGCCCAACGGCAACGACGGCGCGATGTGGGGAGCGGGCGCGGGGCCCGCCATGGACAGTGCCGGGAATCTATACGTGCTGACGGGTAATGGAACATTCGACCCAATGCTCAACATTGCCGGATTGCCCTCCATGGGCGACTATGGCAACGCGTTCGTGAAAATGTCCACGAGTGGGGCTTCTCTCGTCGTCGCGGACTATTTCACGATGTCGAATACGCAATCGGAATCCAACGCGGATCAGGATCTGGGTTCCGGTGGTTTGATATTGCTTCCGCCGCTGAACGACGCGCAGGGTCATCCGCGATCGCTCGCCGTGGGCGCCGGTAAAGATGCACATATATACGTGGTCGACCGCAACAATCTCGGCAAATTCAATACCGCAACCAACTCCATTTATCAGGACCTGCAGGGCGCGCTGGCCAACGGAGTATTCTCGACGCCGGCCTGGTTCAACGGCAAGCTGTACTACGGCGCGGTCGGCGATAGATTGAAGGCATTCACATTTACCGCCGGCGCATTCCCGAGCGCTCCGTCGTCCCAAACCACAACCCCCTTTGTATATCCGGGAACCACGCCGTCGATTTCGGCCAACGGGACATCGAGCGCCATCGCCTGGGCTGCCGAAAACGCCGGGACGGCTGTGCTGCATGCTTACGATGCCACCGATCTTTCGAAAGAGCTCTATAACAGCAACCAGGCGGCGAATAACCGCGACCATTTCGGCAGCGGAAATAAGTTCATCGTGCCAACGGTCGTCAACGGAAAAGTGTATGTCGGAACCACTAATAGCGTGGGCGTGTTCGGCCTGTTGTGCACTTACTCATTAAGCGCGACGTCAGCCAACGCTCCCGCCGCGGGCGGCGCCCAGTCCGTCAACGTTATCACGGCCAGCGGCTGCGCCTGGACTGCCACCAGCAACGCGGGCTTTCTATCGATCAGCGGCGGCGCGCCGGGTTCCGGAAACGGGACAGTATCCTATCAAGTGACGGCCAATTCAGGTGCGGCGCGGTCCGGCACGCTGACCATCGCCGGCCAGACATTTACCGTGATTCAGGCGGGTATTTCCGGGCCGTTACTCACCATTATCAAGAGTCACACAGGCAACTTTGCCCAGGGACAAAAAAATGCCCAGTACAGTATCTCAGTTACTAACTCAGGCCCTGGCTCGACGAATGGCAGCCCAGTAAATGTCGTCGACACAGTGGATGCCGGCCTGACGTTGGTTTCCATGGCGGGAACGGGCTGGAACTGCAATGCCAATACCTGCACCAGAAGCGACGTGTTATCGGCCGGTGCAAGTTATCCGGCAATCACGGCGACGGTGAACGTCTCGCCCATCGCGGCTTCTCCCCAAATGAATATAGCCGGCGTCTCGGGTGGTGGATCCGCCAGCGCGTCCACCAGCGACACCACCACTATCGTCGCGAATCAGCCCCGTTTGAATCTGAGCGTCGGCTCGCTGAATTTCGGATTCAGCGGAACGCAAATTACCGGGCCGCAACCGGTCACGGTGTCGTTCACCGGCGGGCTTGGCGTCAACTGGACGGCGTCGTCAAATCAATCGAATATAACCGTAAATCCGGCCTCCGGCGGTGGCAATGGAGTATTTGAAGTCACGGCGGCGCCCGGGCCCAATGGCATCGTAACGGTCACCGCGCCGGGCGCAATGAATACTCCGCAGCAGATTCAGGTGAATGTAGCCAACGCCGGTCCGGATGTTCCCTTCGGAAGCTTCGATACGCCCGCGAATAACAGCAGCGGCATTGCCGGGGCTATTGCTGTAACCGGATGGGCCCTCGATCCCGTAGACATTTCGAAAGTGGATATCTGGCGTGAGCCGATCGGCGGTGAGCCGACGTCGTCGAACGGGCTGGTGTTTATCGGCGATGCCGTATTTGTCGCCGACGCGCGTCCGGACGTAGAAGCCAGTTACCCCAATACGCCGCGAAAGAATCGGGCCGGTTGGGGCTACCAGTTACTAACTTCGTTGCTGCCGAATAATGGAGGGTCTCCCGGACTTGGCAACGGCACTTACAACCTGCATGCCATCGCCCACAACACCGCCGGCATTGCGGTCGACTTAGGCACACGCACCTTCACCGCCGACAACGCGCATGCCGCGAAACCATTCGGCGCCATCGACACGCCGGGGCAGGGCAGCACGATATCTGGAAATGCATTCGTGAATTTCGGCTGGGCGTTGACACAGAACCCTCTGATTATCCCGACCGACGGATCTACGATTACCGTAATGGTGGATGGCCAAGCGCTGGGCCATCCGGTATACAACCAGTTCCGCAGCGATATTGCGAATCTCTTCCCTGGCCGGGCGAACAGCGGCGGCGCGGTTGGATATTTTGTGCTGGATACCACCAGGCTGAGCAACGGTGTTCACACTATCCAATGGGTCGTCTTCGACAGCGCAGGCCACGGCGACGGCATAGGCAGCCGCTTCTTTAGTGTCCTAAATAGCGGCGGCGGTGCAGCAGCCCTGGAAGAAAATATCCTGCCAACGGCCGCTTCAACCGCGCCACTTGAAGCGGAAGCCGATGAGATGGGCCGCATCGAGTTGCCGACCGGCGCCGGCAGCGGCTACCTGCGCGTGAATGGAGAGCGCCGGCCCTTGCCTGCGGGATCGAGTCTATCGGACGGCGTGTTCTACTGGCACCCAGGTCCGGGATTCCGTGGACGTTATGAACTGGTATTCGAGCGCGCGGACGGAACCAACGTCGTTGTCCGCATCCACATCCGGCGCTGAGTTATCCGCCATACCGGCATCGGGCCACCGCCTTCTTCCAGCCCGCGTACAACTGTTCCCGCTGATCGGCCCCCATCCGGGGTTCGTAACTCTTCTCGGCCTGCCAGAATTGCTCCAGCTCGTCGAGTCCCTTGAAAAATCCGGTGGCCAAACCCGCCAGGTAGGCCGCTCCCAGCGCAGTGGTTTCCGCATCGGCCGGCCGCACGATCCGCTTGCCCAGAATGTCCGCCTGGAACTGCATCAGAAAATCGCTCGCGGCCGCGCCCCCGTCCACGCGCAGCTCCTTCAACGCCTCGCCGCTATCGGCTTCCATCGCCTCCACTAACTCCCGAGTCTGATACGCGATGCTCTCGAGCGCGGCGCGCGCGATCTCGGCCTTACCGCTCGCCGCCGTCAGCCCGGTCAGCATTCCGCGCGCATTCGAATCCCAATGCGGCGCTCCCAAGCCAACAAACGCAGGCACCAGGTACACGCCGCCGGTATCGGAAACGGTCGCCGCCAGATCGCCGCTCTCGGCCGCCGTGCGGATGATTCCCAACTTGTCGCGCAGCCACTGGACCGCGGCTCCCGCGATAAAGATGCTGCCCTCGATGGCGAATTGCGCGCCGCTGTCGAGTGAAGCAGCTCGCGTGGCCAGCAACTTGTTCTTCGAAACCGGCTGTTTCGTTCCCGTATGCAGCAGCGCGAAACATCCGGTGCCGTAGGTATTCTTCGAAAGCCCGGGCCGGAAACATGCTTGCCCAAACAGCGCCGCCTGCTGATCGCCCGCGATGCCCGCAATCGGAATCTCCGCGCCCAAATGTTCGGCCGCCGCTGCCCCCACCACGAAACTCGAGGGCACAATCCGCGGCAGCATTGCTCTCGGCACGCCGAATATATCCAGCAGCTCTTGATCCCATTCGCCGGACGCGAGATCCATCAACATTGTTCGTGACGCATTCGAAGGATCGGTCACGTGCACCGCGCCGTTCGTCAACTTCCAGATCAGCCAGGTATCGACGTTCCCGAAGAGCAATTCGCCATCGCGCGCTTTCTGCTTGACGCCCGCGACGTTCTCCAGAATCCACCGGATCTTGCTGCCGGAAAAATACGCGTCGATCACCAGCCCGGTCTTGCGCGTAATCGCCGGCGCGATCGGCGAAGCGGCCAGGTCTCCGCAGAATCCAGCCGTGCGGCGGCATTGCCAGACAATCGCCGGCGCCACCGGCTGGCCGGTCTTGCGGTCCCAAACGATGGTAGTCTCGCGCTGGTTGGTTATCCCGATGGCCGCGATGGATCGCGCACCCTCGCGGGCATGCGCCAGCGTGCGCCCCGCGGCGTCTAATTGGGATCGCCAGATTTCATCGGCGTCCTGCTCCACCCAGCCAGACCGTGGATAGCGGCACTCAATCGGAGCCGACTCCATGGCCAAGCGGTAGCCGTGTTCGTCATAAAGCGCGGCGCGCGCGCTGGTGGTTCCTTCATCAAGCGACAAGAGAAAAGGCACTCTGGCATTATAGTAAGTGACATGTTCTTCCGCCGAGTGAAGCCCCGCGAGCTATCGTTCGCCGACTACGTTGCGCGCCTGAAGCAATTTGGATTCACGCCAACAAATTTCCCGAATTCGCCGCTCACGATACTCACCCGCGACGGCATCGGTACGACCCTGGAAGAGCGCCCCGGCGAGCCTCCGCACGTCGGCAAGCCCGGCCTGATCGCCGGCGACGAAATCGCCCTTCTGGTAAACGGCGGTTACCAGATGTTTTGGAAAACGCCAAGCTCCAGGCGCGTCCCGGCGCTGGCGCCGCAGCTCAAAGCCCTGCACAATTTTCAAGAGGATTTAAAGGAAGTACTGGGGCAGCCGAGTCTCTACAACGAAAGCCTGGGCACCACGTCCGGCCTGCATCTATACGATCGCGTGGAACACCGCGACGCAGGCGACTCCCACAAACCCTGGGAAGCTCAGCCGGCGAAACCCTAACTTCCGCCCAACTTCAAATACAACTCCCGACTCTGCTTGCTCCCCAACACCACGCCCCGCAAATACAGAAACCGCGGAAAAATCAGCGAAGCGAACAGCGGATCACCCGCCGCCATCGGAATCGGATAAAGCGCCACCAACTGTTTGGCATCCGCCGCGCGCCCATTCTCCACATACGCCCACGCCAGCAATGCCCGGACCTGCCCATCGAACGACGGATCGGTCTCGCGGTAAATCTTCTCGATCAACGGCAGCGCGTCCGCATATTTGCGCGCCAGCATCAGCCCAAACGCGTTGGCCACCGGCGAATTGGAATTGGCCTTCGACCCTTCAGCCACCGAACGGCACATCGCACTCATGTTTCGAACCGCCGGACTCCGCGCGCTCTTCACCGCCTGGTCCGCCATACTGACCGCGCCCTGCGGATCGCCCGTCTGCAGTTTCCAAATCGAGAGCTGGCACGCACCCACCGCCGGTCCTTCACCCGGCAATTTGGAAAGGATTTGTTCCAGGCGCTGCATGCCCGCCTTGCGACGCCCCGTCAGGAATTCCCACTGCGCCTGCTGATAACCTGCCAACTCGCTCTGAGCAGCTTGAGTAGCTTTAAGGTACCTCTGGAAAAGGCCGTCGGCGCCCGGCAGATCGCCGGTCATCAGCCGCGCCTGCGCCGCTTTCAACAACTCGCCGCCGCCCTGCGCCGCGGCATTCTTCGCGTTCGCTTCCAGAAAATATTTCTCCGCGCCAGTGAAATCGCCCAGGTAGAAACTCACCTCGCCCAGCGAGTCCAATCCATTCGCGTCTCCTGGCGCCAGCGATTTTTGATACGTCTCCAACGCCCGGCGCGCGCCCGCCAGATCCTGCGCGAATGCGTAGGCGTAGCCCAGTTGGTTCCAAATTACGTGGTCGTCCTCGTCCAATTTCGAGGCCGCCTCATAGCTGCGGATGGCGTCGGAAAACTTTCGCCCGGCAAGCTGCAACTCGGCCAGTTCTTTGAGTCTGCCGTAATCGGCGGAAGCGCTCCGGGTTAGAATTTCCAGCGCTTTCTCGCGTCCGTTCGCGTCACCGGAAACAGTGGCAAGAAAATAATCCAGACTCGCCTTGTCGATGGCGTTCGGATGCGCGTTTCTGGCTGCCGCCAAGACCTTCAGCATCTGGTCCCGGTCGCCACCGCCCGACAAAACCCTCGCCCACGTGAGGTACGCCAACGAGAATCCCGGATCGGCCGTGGCCGCTGCTTCGAGCGCGCGCAATGCCGCCGTTCGATCGCCCGCATTCAAGCCCCGGCCGTAGTCGCGAAACGCCTCTTCGCTCGAAGTTCCAAACGGCCGCGCCGCCTTGCTCAGCTTTGCAGCCAGCCGGTTGACCAGCGGCAAGACTCCTTCCCCCGCCGGCCCATCCAGCTCGAAACTATCCACCGTTTTGGTCCGCCGAAGATCTTCCACCGTCACGCGAAAACCGAGCCGGCCGTTGCGTTCGAAAAAAT
>DATDHK010000046.1:0-6899 GCA_036521635.1 Bryobacteraceae bacterium
CTGTTCGCCTTGATTCCCTCCGGTGCGCCGCGCGGATTTTTCCAGGCGCAGAACATGTTCTCGCCGCGCTTCGGTTTCGCTTACGCGGCCACCAGCAGAACGGTGATCCGCGGCGGCTACGGCATGTTCTTCGCGCGGCCGCAGGGCAACATGATTTTCTCGCAGGTCAACGTTCCGCCCATCCTGGCGCTTTCGCAGTTTGAGAACGGCAACCTTGCCAACCCCGGCGGCGCGGCCGGCGTCCTGGCGCCCAACGGCAACATCACCGCCATCGACCCGAAAGTCGTCAACGGCTATTCGGAACAGATCAGTCTGGGTGTGCAACGCGAGTTGCCCAAGGGCATTTTCGCGGAGGTCTCCTACGTCGGCACTCTGGGCCGCCACCTGCTGCGCCAGCCCAACATCAACCAGGTTCCGTTCGATCTTAACGCGGCAAATCAGGCTTTGCCCACTGCCCAGCGCGTGACCAACGCCACGCTGGTCCCCTACAAAGGCTACTCCAATATCACTCAATACCGCAGCGATTCGACGTCGAATTACAACGCTCTTCAGGTGTACCTGAACAAGCGCAAGGGCAACGTCTTTTTCACCGCGGGCTACACCTATTCGAAGGCCTTGGGCGATGCCAGCGCGCAGGGCGACAATCCGGAAAATTATCTGGACCGCCATTACAACTACGGCTCGCTCACTTTCGACCGCCGGCACGTGTTCGTCGGAACGTACGTCTGGTCGCTGCCGCGTCTGAGCCAGGCGAACTCGATTCTGCGCACGGCGTTCGGCTCGTGGCAACTCAACGGCGTCATCCGCCTGCAGACCGGCCAATATTATTCCGTCACCGGCAACACGTCGATCGGCACTCGCCGCGCCGATTATATGGGCGGCGACGTCCTGGTGGCCGGCAGCGCGCGAAACATTAATAACTGGATAAACCGCGCTGCTTTTGGGAACGCTCCCGATAACCGGCTCGGCAACGCGCCGGTCGGCAATGTCGAAGCGCCCGGCCTGCAGACTTACGATCTTTCCATCAGCAAGAATTTCCAGATTCGCGAAAGGTTCGGGCTGCGCTACCAGGCCGATTTTTTCAACGCCTTCAACAACGCCAATTTCACCGGATTGAACATCGGCTTGGCCAGCGCCGCATTCGGGACATTGCCTACGGCCTACCCGCCGCGCAACATTCAGATGCAGTTGAAATTGACGTTCTAGGCTTCGGATCGACTATTGTCGCCGGGCGGATTACGGAAGGGCTTTGGCCTTCTGTTCCACCCTTTGATACTGCGCATCAAAACCGGGGACGACATCGCCGACGAAATCCTTAAAACGGGTCGCCGCAACACCGATCAGGGCGCCCTTGATGTTGTCCCAGGTCTCCACCGCTTTGTTCTTTTGATAGGCCGTTACGGCGTGCGGCTCGGAGTTTGAAACGTTATTGGAATGACGGCGCCGCGGCTTGCGTCCGCCAAGCATGGTGGCTATCAGAACGCCGCCGCCAAACGCTACGCCCAGCATGGTCATGGGCTTGGTTTGAAAATGATACTTCCAGTCCGCGAGCGACTTGACCTTGTCCTCCAGCTCGTGAAGATTGGATCCAAGAGCTTCGCGTGTATTCTCGATATGAGCTTCTATTTGCTGTGTTGTTTCGCCCATTCAACGTTCTCCTTTATTGTTTCGACAGTTCGTTCGGGGGTGGGATGGATTTGTTTGAACCGTTTTACGCCGGAGTTGAGCATGACGCCGGCGGCGATCGCCAGCGCTGCCGCGACGGTGAGCGCGGCGGCCCAATCCGGCATTACACGGGTGAGCGCATAGACCGTCATGAGCAGGAAAAAGAGCGCCGCGAAAATACCCGCGACCGCTCCCGCGCCAAGTAACATTCCCGCCGATTTGGCTTTTGCCGCCTCTTGGATCAGTTCAGTCTTTGCCAGACGCACTTCCGATCGCACGATTTCCTGCACGTTGCGGACGATGCTCTGCAGAACTTCGGTCAGGGATCGGTCTAATAACGCCATAATGAATACCTGTGCCGTCGGGGCCTAGTCGCTGCTGGTGAACGCCCGTCCTACCAGAAAGCCGATTACGGCGGCGACAAGAATGGACGGTCCCGGATTGTTTTTGACGAGCGTCTCTACGTCCGACATCATGCGGTTTACGTCGTGTGTCCGTACATACTCGGCAGTGGAGCTGAGTTTTTCGGCCGCGCCATGCGCGAGATTCGTAACCGTTTCGCCACCGGGTATGCTGCCGGCTTTTTCATGGAGCGTCGTTGCGGCTTTTTCCAGCCCACTGGCTGCGGCGCCACGGTTCTCGTCGATTTTGTCTTTGGCGGCGTGCCCCAGTTCCGATACTTTGTCCTTTACCTGCGCGGCGGTGTTAGATAACTTCTCGCCCACGGTAGATCCCGCGCTCGTTAGCGGGTCCAGATATGTTGTGGCGTCATTTGCCATAATTCGAATCCTCCGCGGATGGCGTTGCACATGCGATGCCAATGGAGTTGACGCCGTTCAAACATGATGGCGGCGAAGTTGAAATCCGCACATGGTTACAAGCAACCCTTTGTTCTCTTGGAAGGCATAACATTTGTTTAACATTGTAGCGGGCGGATTTCGAATCAAGCGTGCGCGCTTCACGGAACTTTTAGAAGATAAGCCGGTATGAATTACAAAACACTTTGGACGGTACTTCGACAATCCTTCTCAGCGTGGAGCAAGCATGAAGCTCCCACGTTGGGCGCGGCACTTTCGTTTTACGCCATCCTGTCGCTAGCTCCATTGGTCATCCTCGCGATTTCCATGGCCGCCTTGATATTTGGGCGTTCCGCGGCGCAGCACGAACTGCTGGGGCAAGTCGAGAGCATGATGGGCCACCAGGGATCGGAAGCGGTGAAGGCAATGATCGAACACGCGCAAAAACCTGCGTCCAGCGCGTTCGCTTCTATCATTGGCGTCATCACTTTATTGTTTGGAGCGTCGGGAGCCTTCGGCGCACTCCGGTCCGCGTTGAATAAGATGTGGGACGTCCAACCCAATGGTGACGGCGGTTTCTGGGCGACGATCAAAAAGAATGTCTTTTCGTTCGGGATGGTCTTGAGCGTTGGATTCTTGCTGCTGGTCTCATTGGTGATGAGCGCTGCTTTAGGAGTGCTCGGCAAATATTTTGGCGGCTTGCTGCCCATGCCGGAGTTCGCGCTGCAAATTATCAACATTGTCGTTTCCTTGGCCGGGGTCTCGGTGTTGTTCGCGCTCATTTTCAGGTACGTGCCGGACGTAAGGATGCCTTGGAGAGGGTTGTGGGTCGGGGCCACGGTTACGGCCTTGCTGTTCACCATCGGGAAGTTCCTTATTGGGCTTTACATGGGCAAGGCTGCTGTCGGCTCCGCTTATGGCGCGGCCGGATCGTTGGTAGTCATCATTGTGTGGGTCTACTATTCGGGGATGATCTTCCTGTTCGGGGCCGAGTTCACAATGTGTTGGGCTAACGCTCAAGGCCCATGCCGGCAGGCCAGTCCCCGGAATCTCTCTCTGAGCTAGTCGCTCGACGCGACTGACAGTTGGCATTCTCTAGAGTGACCGTTTAGTAGTGGGGCTATCCCGATAGGATTCGCCCCACTACTCGCTCTACCTCCGAAATGGGCTCGGTGCAGGCCGCAAACTACCCGGAAATAATGGCCCGGTTAGGCTCGCAGCGTTCACCACGGTTACGAAGATCGATGGTAAACATCAAGACGGTTTTGCCGTCCCAAACGACATCCACTAGCTGGTCGCGGTCCAAATCGGCTAGTGCCTCAACCGTCGCTCCTTCAGGAATTGTTACTGGTATTTTGCGATCGCCGTCGCAAGGAAGAATGGCCAACGTAGCGCTCTTTAGGCGGTAGTAATTGGTGCGCATACAGAGAACCTTTTTTTCAGCCGGTCACTCAGTATAGCTTAAAAATCACTGGCTGCATAGGTACAATTACTAGCTAGTGACAATACTAACAGTTACACGTCCCGAACGAGCCGCTGACTGAACCGTTGAAGCATTTTTACGCCGGGCGGACATCGTAATTATACGAGTCCAACTCCTCTAATGGATTTGTTTTGTTTAAAAAATAAATAGCTGTAACATCAACGGTTTACGAAAATCCAACACGTAGTAATTCACATTCCAGGAGGAGATTTTTCGTGTCCCGAAACAGAATTCTTGATGAAGTCATCGCAGCGGCTCCCGATCGGCGAGGGTTTTTACAGAAAATAGCGATTGCCGGAGCGGCATTGACTGCGAGCAGCACCATTACCCTTCGCAAAAGCGCAATCGCCGGCGCCCAGCGATGCGGATATTCTCAATTTTGCTCTCAACCTCGAATATCTTGAGGCGGAGGTTTACACGGTCGCAACCACGGGAAAGACCATCGACCAAATTGGCATTGCAGTGGACGGCGCCGGAACCGCGGGCGCTACCACTGGAGGCAAGCAGGTTAACTTCACTAACAGCACGTTCGCGACGGCCGACATCGCGGCCGAAATTGCGTTCGATGAACAAGCTCACGTAAAGTTCATTCGCCAGGCACTGACATCCGCCGGTGCAACACCCGTGGCGCGGCCTGCGATCAATCTAAACGCGCTGGGAATCGGCTTCAACAGCCTGAATGAGTTTCTAACCTTGGCGCGAGCTTTCGAGGACGTCGGCGTGACGGCCTACGCGGGCGCGGCGCCCCTTATCACCGACAAAACTATCCTGGGCTATGCGGCCCGAATCGCGGAAACCGAATCGGAACCCGGCGCGTTACTTCACCTACTTTCAGGAAATCGACACGCCGATCGTTGAGGGCCTCGTGGTCCCGATGTATGTGGATAACTTGCCGGTGGGTACAATATGGATCGTCTCGCATAACGAGCACGTTAAGTTTGATGCCGAGGATGCACGAGTGATGACCAGCCTGGGCAGTTTCGCGGCCGCCGCGCTGAAGTCGCCCGTGTTGAGCGCAGCGTCCGCGGAGCACGGCAATCTGCACGCAGCGCCCGTTCGTGGCGGGCGCGAGCTGGTGTGGAAAGAATACGTCCGGCGTATCGCGCATGAGGATCATTCCGCGCTGTCGGCATTGCTAAATGAAACCAGCCCACTGGTGTTCGCAACCGCATTACGAGTTTTAAGTTTTCGGGCGGATGCCGAGGAAGTGACGACAGATGTGTACCACCGTATCTGGAGAACCGCCGAGAGCTATGATCCACAGCGCGGGAGCGTAGACGCCTGGCTGGTAAGCATCGCGCGCAGCCGCGCGATCGACCGGTTGCGGACGCGCGCAGCCCGGGGATCGTTCCGAAACGGCGCTGTCTATCGAATGCAGCAGCGGTATCGATCCGGAAAGCAATGCCGCCGCGTCGCAAACCAGAACCCATCTGCTGCAAGCGCTACATGCGCTTCCGGCGCAACAACGACGCGCCATCGAACTGGCCTACTTTTCGGGATTGACGATGACGGAGATTGCCGGGCAGCTTGGCCATCCTATCGGGTCGGTGAAGACGCGAATCCGAATGGGATTGATCAAGCTGCGCCGATTGTTGGCCGCAGCCTGATCAACTTATACTCCGGGCGGCCTTATTGCGATGGCTCACCAGACTAGCGACACCCCGAGAGTGTCTCGGCTGAAAGACCGAAGCTCTCGTGTATTTTCTCAAGGGCGTGCGGCTGGCCCCACACACAGTTCAGCAGATTTCTGTCATGAACCACCTGCATCCAACCCGCGGGTTTATGGATTTGCGTTATCGGCCCGACGCGGTGCAACTCCATGTGGTTCCCGCAATAGACCGTCGAATAGTTCGAGGTCCGCTCCACAAGACTGATGAATGCGTTGGTGGTGTGCCGGCCCGAATACAGTTTTCCTTGCTTCCAGATGTATCCGCTGGTGAAATTCAGAAACTCAAACTCCTGACCGGTGAATCGATTCTGAATTGTTTCAACGAAGGTCTTCGATATTGCATCGTCATTGTCGAGCCGCGTAGTGATCAGATGCGTAAAGCCAGTCACGAGCTCCGAAATCGCCGCTTGCACCATGGACTGACTAAAAGAACCGCGGAAGAAGACCGGCCGGAATTGGCGCCACGCGCTGCAGGCGTGGATCCGCTCGCGAATCGATTCGGGCATCTCGGGATGACAATAGACGATCCAATCGAAATTCGTAGTGGTTTGGGCGCGAACGGATGGAAAGCAGAATCGTTCGAAGACATTCAAGCGGTGCTCCAACCACTCCGGGCTTGGCGGCTCACGGCCTTCCATCCGGACATTGAAGCGCGTCAGAATGAGATGGCGGAACCGGTTCATGGGACGTTTTATTAGAATAAGCGATTCGAACCGGACTGCATGCCGTGCTGGTTCCTGGCCTCACGATTCGTCTGGGGACCCGAAGAAATCGTTACTCGAATCGCAACACTGCGGCGGGGTCTCGCCGCGCGGCGCGGCGAGCGGGCAACCCGCACGCCAGCGCGGCCGCAATGGTCAGCGCGGAAACCACGAGCAGATAGGTGACCGGATCGCTCGAAGAAACACCCACCAGTTGTGAGCTGAGCACGCGGCCTACCCCAACGACAGAGCTAACCCGATCGCTAGTCCGATGGCGAACTGCCGCATGCCCTGAGAATAGATGACCGGTGCGGTGCTCGGCGAAGGACTCACCCTCGTTGGCCTTGTGGTTGTCGAGGCCGATGTGGAGATGGCCTCCGGGGCGGTGCATCAACAGCGCGTAGCCGTCGGCGCCGTTGTGCGGCTCGACCACCAGCCGCTCGAACCCCAGCACCCGGGCGTACCAGGCTTCGCTGGCGTCCACGTCGGAGACCGTGATGCCGATGTGGTGGAACCCGCCGAGCGGCAACCTCACTGGGTCGACGCCCTCGGGCACGTTGCTCGCCTCGTTGTTCACGATCGTT
>DATDHK010000047.1:0-3721 GCA_036521635.1 Bryobacteraceae bacterium
CGCATCAACGGCACGGTTGCAACCTGCTGGTCCGCTCCGATGACCGTTCCGCCGGGACCGGGCAGGTTTGCCGAGGCGCGGATTGTGATAGCGCCGGCTACGGTCCCCGTCCTCAGCGTCATTAGCGGCCCCAAGGTCGAGCCCATCGATATTGGAAATGTCGTTGTCCGCCCGCCCGGGAAGCCCACTTCTGAATCGTCCGCGTCCGGATCGTCCGGATCGACCACTCCCGGGTTCACAGGAAAGGCCAGAGCGTCTCGTTGGAAATCCGCGGTCAATGTGACCACGATATCCCGCGGATACGAACCTTGCAGCATCACCTGAACAGCCTGGATGCTGTTCGGGCCGACCCCCGGCGGCAGCCCTGCAATTCTCATGGTTACCAGGCCAAGCACGTTCACGCAAAATTCTGTCTGTTGCGAAACGAAAGCGTCGCTGACCTGCACTGTCACGCAAGGATGTTCGAGGGGATTGAGCGCTTGGCCGGCGAACGTTCCATCGGGATTAAGCGCGATTCCGGATGGCAGCGAGCCGCTCACAATCGACCAGATGTACGGAGGTGTGCCACCGGTGGCCATTAGCGGGGGCAGCGGTGGCGTGACCCCCACCACAACATCAACCGGGGACGTAATCATGGTCACAATGGGCAGGTCGGAAATCCGGACACAGAACTCTTTACCGGTCTGTAGCGATCCGCTCGTGACCGTGGCGACGAAGCAGAATTGTGGTCCGCGCATGGTGGGAGTTCCGCTGAGCAGGCCCGTGCGATCCAGGCTGAGTCCGGGCGGCAGCGCGCCCGTAGGAGCCCAGATCAGTGCGCCCAGGTTCGGTCCGGCCGTCGCGTCGAGCTGCTGGGAATATGGCGTGCCAACGACGCCAGGGGGCAAGGGCGATTTGGTAGTAATCACCAGCACGCACGATCCGAACTGGACCAGCGGGACCGCGATAGACGTATCCGCAAAGGAGGGAATCTCCTCCGCGCGGCCGGCCGGGGGCGCGTAACCGCCTTGGACAGTGATGTTCGCGAGAAGCGGCGGCGCGTCCGGCGGTGGAGAATTGGTCAGATAGACTCCGAAATCCAGATTGTTCGTAACGGATGGATCGTCTCGCATCACTTCCCATACGGCGGTGGCCGTGCCATTAATCGGCTGGAGCGGCGCCATGTCCGAGGCCGCGCCCAGCGGCACAAACGGAACGCTATTGCCATCAACCAATCTCGCGGTACCGGAGGAGTTCACCGCATCCACCAGGATGGTGGCGCCGGCGGGAATGTTTTTGAACGTTGCCTCGACTCTCGTGCCGTGGTCCGCCAGTCCGGGCGGCACGGGGCCGCCGAACAGGTGGTTGTAAAATCCGGTCTCTGTCGTGAAGGGATGGACCGGACTGGCGTTGTCCACCGGATCGGGAGACCGCTCCGTGGTCGTGAAAACAGCGGGACTTCGTGGGCGGAAAGCGCCCGGGAAACGCTCCGCGAACTGTAGCGTCCCGATGCGCCTGCGCGGCACCACCAGGCACTGCGACGTCAGGGAAGTGGGCGGCGGCGCATCCACGACCGAAAAACTCAGGCTGGGTTGCGCCAGCCCCATCGCCGCCTGTTGCGGCTTCGCGGCGATACTGCCGATCATCAAGGCGCCGTTGACCGGCGCCGCGGACGTCGCGGACGTCGCATCCACGCGGAGGTTGGTCAGACGATAGATCACCCTGCTGTCGCTGCCCGGCGGATCCACCGGAATGTTTTCCCAGACCAGCGCCCGACCTGGGAAGTACGGCAATGGACAGTTCGTCAGCTTGGCGCGAAATACATTCTTGTTCGATTCTGCGCCCGCATAGTTCACGCAATTGTTGTTGGGAGCCTGGCACAGGAACTGCCGGTCCGGCGGTGGATCGCCGATCACCAGCAGCGCCTCGGTGAAAGGCAGGCCATCATCGCCCGGCGATGCCGGGAGCGTGCGGCTGGTAATCGTATACTTGACCGGGGAGACGAAGGCGAAGCAAATGGTGCTGGCTGGAATGGGCAGGCCGGCCGCGGTGGGGACTCCTCCGGACAAGACGAACACGCCGTCGGATATCAACTCCGTGCGCCCTTCGGCCCGCAGTAGCGGAGGGTTTTGAGGGGCGGGCACCGGCTGCGCCCGCGCGCACAGGGCGCACGCCAGAATCAACACGCACAAGCATCGCCGTCTCATCGGGCGTTGCCCGCCTTCTCCCGGGCCACAAAAACGAGCCGGCTGCCGGCCGGCGTGGCATCCAGAAGCCACAGCGTATCCCCGGGAATTCCGGTCAACTGAAACACGTCGGCCGCCAGAGGCGTAAGGCCGGCCGGCATGCAATCGCAATCCAGCCGAGTGCGCTGGCCGCCCGCGAGATCGATAACCACCACGGAATGCGACCCCGCACTAGCGGCAAAAACGCGCAGCCCATCTCTGGACGCAGCCACCGCCACCGGCCCGTCGATTCCATCGCTGGCGCCCGCCAGCGGAACCGTCTCCGGGGCATCGGCAACATTGCGGATCAAAAACACCACGTTCGCGGTCGCGTCCGCGGCCACCGCATCGCGGCCATTCGGAAGAAAAACGATGGCCGGCACCCGGCCGCCAGTCCAGACGGGCATGGCGCCCCGCTCTGAAAACCGGACCAGCATCCCCGCGCTGCCATCGAAGAACGCCGCCAGTCCAAAACTTCCGTCGTCGTTGACCGCCAGCGCCGTAAGCGATCCAGGCCAGCCGGCCATTTCCACGGCCGGCCCGGGCGCCTGCAGCAGCCCGCGAATCACCTGGATTCTCGCCGAGGAGGCCGAATACAGCGCCGCCGAGCGCCCCGCCGGACTCAATACGAAGCGGTCCGGGGAGTTCATCGCTCCGGAAATGCCGGCCGCCGAAATCCCATCCGGACGGAACCGCAGCAGCCGCATCTCCCCGCTCGCGGCGTCGGTGGCCAGCGTGTAATCCTGGCGCGGCGAAACCACGGCCAAGCCAGCCTGAAATCCCAAATCGAGCGGTGTGCCCAGGCGGGCCGTGCCCACGATTCCGTTAATCGGGCGCAATGTCTGAAGCGATCCGTCGAAGACCAGTCCGGCCACGGGCGCCGACACACGGCTCTGGCCCATGCCGAGGCCGCCGGCCAGCGCTAGCATCAGCCACGAACAGCGTGAGCGCAGGTCCTGCATTTCATCGCCTCGGTTTTCGCCCGGTAGTCACAATGGGAGGGCCGGGCGTGATGACCGTTGGTTGCGGTGGCGTAGACGAATTGGTCAGCGCGACAACGGTTGTGACCGCTGCGGCTCCCGCCGCGATACTGACCAACTGCTTGACGCTCAGGCCAAACAGCGCAACTCCCCTCGCGTTCCGGATCGTTTTCCGCTTCTCGATCCTCCTCCCGTTCGGGCCCGGCGCCTCCGCGACGATCTTAAAAGCCCCCAGGATGCCGTTAGACCGCAGACCAAAAAACCAGGCTATGCCGTCATCGCCGGTTTTCACCTCCGCCATTTCCTCGCCTGTATCGGTCAGCAGCCCAGGGCCGCCCCGCTTGGGAACCAGCAGCAGCGTCACCAGAAGATCCTTGACTGGTTGGTTGTTTTGGCCCCGGGCGGAGATGCCAACCCTGGTCGCGTCGCGCTTGTCGGCCCGCACTCTACCAGGCGCCTGGATTCCCAAGGACGTGGCGTCCCTGTCCGGCTGACCGAAAACCGGAATGCCCGGCGCGGCCAGAAGTATTGCCAGGA
>DATDHK010000048.1:0-6656 GCA_036521635.1 Bryobacteraceae bacterium
TTCCACGATTCGCCCTTGACCCAAAAAAGCAAGGTCTTCGAGCGTTTTCGTAATCAGCAGGTCGCACCTTCGATTCCGGCGGGTGGCTCCAGAAAACGTAAGACGATCGGCGCGCATAAAGATTCAAGAAACACGGGGAACACGAGGAATACCGACCAATTCTCCATCGCCTCGGTGTTCCTCGTGTTCCCCGTGTTCCTTCGCCTCACTGCAACGGCGCCGACACATGCTCATGCACGATCAGCCACTTCCCGCCGCGCTTTTCCCAGATCGCAGTGTGACGAATGTCCAACTCCATCGCCTTGCCGTCTTTCATCTTGGCCGACATATGCGCAGTCACGCTGGTCCAGACGATGTTCCCTCGCCGGTTGACCTTCAGATCGTCCTTGGGAGTCAGAGTGCCGCTCGCCATCGCGTCAAAAAGGTTCTTCTGAACGCCTACTTTGTATTCATCCCAGCCGGTATATTTCAACGGCGCGACGTCGTAAAAAACCAAGTCGGCGTCCTTGGCATACATCGGCGCGGGCTTATCGGTATTGGCCGAACTCCAGGCTTCATAGTATTCCCGGATCAATTCCTTGAACTCAGCGTCGCCGCCTGCCGGCTTTGGCGCGGGCGACGCCGGTATCGCTCCCAACATCGATAACGCAGCCGCCACGCTCAATATGGATCTGTTCATCGCTCTCTCCCCTTTCGAATTCACTTCCATAAGATGATACTCGCTTTGCATCCAACACCCAAGCCCGCAGCTTCGTCATACCCTAAGTGGACGTGTTGCCATTGCGGCTGAAGGCTTGTCTGCTTGCGCTCTGCAGCGTACTTGCACTCTTCGGACAAACACCGCCGTCAACCACGGAAGAATCTCCGGCACGCATCGATGGCGCGGTGATGAGCAAGGCCACCGGCCAGCCGCTGCGCCGCGCGCAGGTGCTGCTCAAGCCGGTGGACGCGGGAACCAGCGCCATTGTTCAGACTACCGACGATTCCGGAAAGTTCGTGTTCCCCAAAGTTACACCCGGGCGCTATTCCATCTCAGTTCAGCGCGATGGTTATCTACCCCTGCAAGCCGGAAGCATCGGCGCCTACAAAATGCCGCCGTTCTTTACGGTCCGCCCCGGCGACATAATTCACTCCTTCGATTTTCGGCTGGTTCCCTGGGGCGTCATCGGCGGCAAAGTGAAGTTTGACGATGCCGAACCGGCCGTGAACGTCGCGGTCCAGTTGTATCGCGAATACTATCTGAAAGGCCGGCATGGATGGGCCGTGGCCGCCGCCACGCGCACCAACGACCGGGGCGAATACCGGGTGCATGGCCTGGAACCGGGATCGTATTACATCGCCGCTCTTTATCAACCGCCCGCTCGTCCGCCGAATTCCACCGAACAGCGCCGTACCGACGCGTCCGGCAAACCGGCCGCCGAACTAAGCTACGCCGTCACCTTCTATCCCGAAGTCCAGAAGCTCGCGGACGCCGTCGCCGTGCGCATTTCACCGGGCCAGGAAGTGAACGGCATGGACATTTTTCTAACGCTGGTGCACACGGTGCGAATCCACGGCCGCGTCACCAGCGCGCTCAGCGGCCAGGTGGTTCCCGGCCCAAGCATTACTCTTCGATGGAACGACGCGGACAACACCGGCTCAGTCTCCGCGCCCGTGGATGTCAGTTATGACTCGCACAACAATTTTGAGATCAAGGGCGTCACGCCCGGCCCGTATCTGATCGTCACCACCGGCGCCGACGAAGGAACGGCGCTCAGCGGACGCACCCCGGTCAACGTCGGCGATTCGGATATAGAGGAGCTCGAGATTGTGATTGGGCCCGAGCGCAAGTGGAAAGGCACAATCAGTGTGGAAGGCGACGAATCGATCAAGCTGCCAGGTTTGGTGGTCGCCTTCGAACCCCGGCGCGGCACGGCTTTTCCAAGCCGGGCGCAGGTTTCCAGGACACGCGATTTCTCGGTTCCGTTCCTGCCGCAGGAAATATACGATCTGGAGGTGCTCAACGCTCCCGAAGACGTTTATCTCAAGTCGGTGCTGGTGGGCAATTCCGATCGGCTATTGTTGGGACTCGAAGCGCAACCGGGCGCAGATCCGCCGCCAGCGGCCGTGGTGCTGAGCACCAAGGGCGGCCAGGTATTCGGAAAAGCCGTCACCACCGATTCGATGATCGTGGCGACTGGCGCGTCGGTCCTGCTGATTCCCGATCCGCCATACGGCCGGTCCCAGTCATACCGGTTCGCCTATGCCGACGAGCAAGGTAACTTTCTGGTTCGAGGCGTGCCGCCCGGAAGGTACGTCGTAGTTGCATGGCTGGACCAGCCGCCCTGCGACGTCTATAACCCCGACGATCTGGCGGCTTGCAAGGCGAACGGCGTGCCGGTGACGGCCACCGAAGGGGCGGTTCAGACGATTCAGGTAACGGCGAACTAAGTCCAACTCAAGCTTTTCCCACCAGTTGCCGATAAGAAGGTGGAGTGTCGAACAGAACGGTCCAACTTGCCGAAGTTGTCGACCCGGTGGTCCAGCGCGATGCGGACATTGCCCGGCGCGCGTTACCAGGGGTGTGGGCGAACCTGGGCCTGGTCCTGTTTGTCCTGCTTTCCGGGACCTGCTTCAAGGATCATCCGCTGGTCACCTCGGCATTCGCGTTCGTGGCGATTTGCGGGAGCCTGCTGCGCTTGTATCTGGTGATTCGTAAGAACAGCCTTTACAACCGAAGTCCGCGCCGATGGGGAATTGCGTTTGGCGCCTGCCTGTTGGCTTGCTCGGCCGCATGGGGCTCGCTGTGCGCTTTCAGCTATTTCAAATACGGCTATTTCAATTGGAATTCCCTGCTTCTGACCTTTGCCGTGCTGGGCATAACCGCCGGGGCGCTGGTTTCGTTTACGCCGCGGCTCAGCTACCTGAGCTGGCACATACTGCCCAATCTCGTCCCATGCATCGCGGCCGGTCTCTACCTGGGCCGGGAAGGCTACGCGGTGGCGCTGATCACCACGATATACGTCGCGTTTCTGCTGATCCAAGGCAAGCACCTGAATACCGATTATTGGAAATCGCTGCATGACCGGAATCAGCTTGAGTCCGCCAAGAAGATGGCCGAGGCGGCCAATGAAGCTAAAAGTAACTTTCTGGCGAATATGAGCCATGAGCTGCGCACGCCCATGAACGGCATCATCGGCATGACCGAGCTGGCCCTCGACACCGACCTGTCCACCGAACAGAGGGATTTGCTGGATACCGCGCGAAGCTCAGCGGAGTGCCTGCTCGATCTTCTGAATGAGATGCTCGACTTTTCCAAGATCGAAGCGCACAAGGTGGATCTTGAATGGGCGCCGTTCGATCTACGCCGGCTGCTCCAGGAAATAACGAAGGTCTTTGCGCATCAAGCCCGGCAAAAAGATCTGGTGCTGACTCTCCATATCTCACCCGTAGTTCCGGTGGACGTAGTTGGGGATCCGGGAAGGCTGCGGCAGATTCTGCTCAATCTGCTGGGCAACGCCATCAAGTTTACGCACTCAGGCGGAATCGAACTGCGCGTTGAAATGGAATCTGGGAATTCCGAAGACATCTATCTGCACTTTTCGGTAAGCGACACCGGAATCGGCATCCCAAAGGACAAGCAGGAATTGATCTTCCAGCCCTTCTCGCAAGCCGATGGATCGATGACCAGAAGGTATGGCGGCACGGGGCTGGGCCTCACGATTTCCGCGCGGCTGGTTCAATTGATGGACGGCGATATCTGGGTGGAAAGCGAACCGGGAAAAGGGAGCACCTTCCACTTCCGCGCGCATTTTGGCGTGGCGCCGTGCGCAATCGGCAGCGAACAGCACCAATCTCTGACGGCGACTCGCTAACCGATTTCTCACCACCCACAACCTACAACCTACCTCCTGTTCCCTATACTGTTCCTATGACCGACGCGACCCACGTTCCCGCTGGCGAACCGCTGGAGCGAATTCAGTGCCAATGGTGCCAGGGAATGAACGAGAAGACCGCGCTCACCTGCCACGCGTGCGGGGCGCCGCTGGATATCCGCAACCTGGTCAGCGAGTCCGGTTGGCGGGAAGCGCCGCGGCTCAGGGACATGACCGAGTTTCAGTTCAACTCCAGCACCTGTCAAGTGGAGGGAGAAATCGTGCCGGTGGCCGAGATCAACCTGGGCCACGGCGACTCCATTTATTTCGAGCACCACATCATGTTATGGAAAGACGACGCCGTTCCCCTGAGCGTCCTGCAAATCTCCGGCGGAATGAAACGCGCGCTGGCGGGCATGCCCTTCATCATCAGCGTCGCCACCGGACCGGGCCGCATCGCTTTTTCGCGCGACGCAACCGGAGAGCTGGTGGTCTTGCCGCTGCATCCCGGCATGGAATTGGACGTGCGGGAGCACGCGTTCCTGCTGGCTTCGCACCAGATTGACTACTCCTTCGTTCGCATCAAAGGTCTGGCGAATATTATCTTCGGTGGCCAGGGAATGTTCATGGATCGCTTCGTCACCACCAACACGTCCGGGTTGCTGATTCTGCATGGTTACGGGAACGTGTTCGAACGCGCGCTGAAAGCCGGCGAAAGCATCATGGTGGAACCCGGCGCGTTCCTCTACAAAGATTCTTCGGTGACGATGCAGGTGGAATTCCAGCGGCTGGGAACCGGATTTTTCGGCGGCACAAATATGAGCCTGGCGCGGATGACGGGGCCGGGGCGTGTGGGCATTCAGTCGATGTACGTGCACCATCATACGGAGTGATTGGTGGTTGGTGATCGGTGACTTGGTGGTTTGGGAGGAAGTTGATGTTTTGTACTAGTTGTGGGAATCGGATTCAGGACGCGGCAGTGTTTTGCGGCGCATGCGGGGCACGCGTCAAACATAGCGATCCGTCGCCGGTTCCAACCACCGTCCACCAATCACAGTCCACTGCTCTCCCACCGACGACCAGTCACGGTCCACAAACCACCTGCCAATGGTGCCGCGCCACTGTCGATGCCACTCAGAATAGCTGTCCACGTTGCGGCGCGACTATGAACGCCAAGGCCATCACTACCGAATCCGGCTGGGCAAAACTTCCCGGCCGTAAGGACATGGCCAAGCTCCAGTTCGGCGACTCGTTTTGCCAGATCGAAGGCGCCTATGTGCCGGTGGCGGACATGAATCTCGCCGCAGCCGACAGCGTCTATTTTGCGCACCACGTTTTGCTGTGGAAGGATCCGCAAATAAACATCACTACCATGTCGCTGGCTGGGGCTTGGAAGCGCATGTTCGCCGGCCTTCCGCTCATCATGACGCAGGCGCAGGGGCCGGGTCATATTGCGTTTTCGCGCGATGCGCCGGGCGAGCTGGTGGCGCTGCCGATTCAACCCGGCCAAGCCGTCGATGTTCGCGAGCATCTCTTCATGGTGGCGACCGGCAATGTCGCCTACGATTGGTTTTCCACTAACATCTGGTTCACGACGCGAATGAGGGATGATAACGAAACGTTTTACCCGGTGGGCGCATTCATGGACCGCTTCACGGCTCCGCAATCGCCCGGGCTGCTCTTGCTACACGCGGCCGGCAACGTTTTCGTGCGCGAGCTGTCCGCCAACCAGCCGATTCTGGTGAAGCCGACGTCGCTGATTTTCAAAGATCCATCGGTGACCATGCAACTGCACTTCGAGCGTCCCAACGTTGGATTCAGCATGTGGGGAAACTGGGGAAATCGCTATATGTGGCTGCGATTGTTCGGGCCGGGACGCGTTGCGGTGCAGTCCGTATTCGAATCGTGTGAAGGTGAAAATCGGAACATCAACAATTGTTCGTCGGCCACCGAGCGGCACTGGTAGGCCGCTTACCGCATGTTATTCTTCCGTTAGAGATCCTATTCCAGTGGGAGGAAATATGAAAGCCATCAGAGCGCTTCTGGCGTGTACTGCTTTTGCGGCCGTTCTTTCGGCGCAGCAGATCGCGCCTCCGAAAACTACTTTGAAAGCCGGCGACGAAGCTCCCGACTTCACTCTGCCCGATACCGCCAACAAGCCCGTGAAGCTTTCCGATTTTCGCGGCAAGAAGGTGGTCATCCTGGCGTTCTTTCCGGCCGCGTTCAGCGGTGGTTGAACGAAGGAATTAACCGCATACCAGTCTGGTATTGCAAAGTTCAATGCAATGGATGCGCAGGTTGTGGCCGTTAGCACAGATTCCACGTTTGTTCTCGCGCACTGGAAGAAGGAACTCAACGCCGAGTACATCATGCTCAGCGATCACATGCGCAAGGTATCCGAGCAATACGGCGTGCTGATCACGCAAGTGGGGATGTCCAACCGCGCGACTTTTGTGGTGGACATGGAGGGAAAGATCGCCTCAATTGAAGAAGGCAGTGCTGCTTTGGATCCCACCGGAGCCGAGACATCATGCAGCCGCCTGCAACATAAGAAGTAAACAATGTGGGGCAGGTTGGTAACCTGCGATACCGGGTGGGTTGCCGTCGGTCGGGCGCAATGCGGGCGCACGGTTGGCTACGACGAGGTATGTGCTGTTTCTGGATGCGGATGTGGAGTTGCCAGAGCCTACGCTGTTGCGGCGGGCTGTGTCGCGGATGCGACGGCGGAATCTGCACCTGGCTACGACAAATATTGCCTGCAGACACGGCCGCTTTTTTGACGATGCGCTGTACGCAGCGAAC
>DATDHK010000049.1:0-11488 GCA_036521635.1 Bryobacteraceae bacterium
TCCACCTCGCCGTCGATGTACAGTTCTTCGTCGCTGACAATCTCGCCAACTACCCTCATCGTTTTTCCGAGGACGGTAGGCCGGGGCGAGCCGGTATGCGATTGCGTAGGCTGAGGGGTTTGTTTTTCCACAGGTTTGCTAAGCATGCTTTGCGGGTACGGGCACGCGGCGTTCCACTCTTAACTTCGTAATGATTCTCGTGTGTTACGGCGCAAGTGTCACTTTTCAGAAATGTGACAATCGACCCTTTTTACCCAGCCGCGAGGCAAAATGTTTATCTTTGGCGTCCTCGCTCGAAGAAATCCGCCTTGCCGATTTTTGGGTCCACGGCGATGTCGAAGAATCCGATCATCATCTCTTCCCAGCTCTGTTCTCCAAAGCGGACCTCTGCGGTGGGATCGGGATTTCGCGGATTGTTCGGCGAGTTATCGAAATAGCCGGCCCACTGCAATCGCGTGCCCGCCGGAAGCATACGCGGCTCCGCCAGCCGATAGTTGAGCTGCCAATTGAAGTCGTACCGATCGACCTTCAGCAGCGTCTCGATTTTTCCGTTCGGCGCCACAATCAGATATTCGAATCCCTTTCCGCGCAGGTGCATGTGCGGAAAGAGACTGATCAGCGTCGCGTCATTCGGCAGCGTGCCTGACACCGCGACTCTATAATTCGCGTCGCCCGGTGGGATGACAAACTTGTCGTTCCCCATCTGCAGCGTCAACACCGCTTGCTTCGGCGGCTCTTTTGCGAAGACGACACCGATGCGCGTGCGGTCCGCACCGGCCTTGCCGTTAGCCGTGTAGTGCACCTGAAGTACGAGATCCGATCCGGCTTTGATTTTCTTCGCCAGGCCGCGGGGCCACGAATCGGACGAATTGCCGGGCGTGTAGACCATCAAGATGTCACTGGTAGTGAAACTGGCGGCGGGCAGAGAGAAGGGCTTCCCCGTCGGTTGGCCGCGCAGCCAGTTGTTTTCACCGTCGCGAATATAGACCACGGCGTGGTGTACAGTGGAGCGGTCGCTGGGCCGCACTTCCACTTTCTCTACCCACTTGTCCTCGCTGAAACGCGTAGGCAAGATGACGTACTGATATTCAATGGTCCCCTTCGCTGGAATCGCGACTGCGGCGGGCATTTCAAAAACAGCGTCCGGAGCGCCTATGCTCCAATCCGCCGGCCATGCACGGCCCGGTGGAGCGTCTTTCGGATTACCTTCAGCGGCGCCAGTGTCCACCCAATCCACAATCGTATCGATCTCGTTCTTCGCGAGCGATCGGTCGTTCGCAAAGTGCCCATACGCCGGATCTGCGAACCACGGCGGCATCTTGCGTGTCAGCACCGCGTCGCGAATTGCCTTAGCCCACGGTCTTACGCCCGCATAAGTCATCAGCGGAACGGGCGCGATCTCACCCGGACGATGACACTCCTGACATCGGTTCTGTAGGATCGGAAGAACGTCTTTGGAAAAAACAGGTTTCGGGCCGGCGGCGGCTTTTGCTGAAAGAATCGCAAACAAAATCGCAGCGAGACTAACGCGCCATCGAGCCGACGTACTTATCGCGGCATTGCTTGGAACAAAAATAGAATGTCTCGCCTCCAACTTTTTCCTTGAGCGATGTTGCGGCCGAAATGTAAGTCCCGCACGCTGGATCCTTTTTCAATTCCCCTGTCAAAGGAACCTCGTTTGAAGAGCCTGGTTTGTCCTGAGGAACCGGCGCCGGACTCACCAGATTCGCGAATCCTTTGAAGATGATCCCGATCACGGCCCGAAGGGCGGAGATGATAACCACCGTGAATAGCAGGTACAGTACAACGCGGAACATTCGACTAATCTAATTCTAGCGAAGCCGACTGCCTGGTTTCAGAAATTCACTGAAGTATCGTGGCGCGATCAGCCAGCGGCGATCTCAATTTCCCGGGAGTCCTCGCCCGTCGTTCGCAATCGGATTTCTATGCGATTTTCCGGCATCAGTTCCGGGAAGCGCTCGCCCCACTCGATCAACACAACTGCTTGGCGATCGAAAATCTCATCGAGCCCCAGCGTTGCCACTTGCGCGGGCCGATCCAAGCGATACAGATCGATGTGGTAGACGGTCGGGCTGTATTCGTGGATCAGCGTGAACGTCGGGCTGGAAACTTCCTCCGGCTGCGCGGCGCCCAAGCCCGTGACGATTCCCTTCGCCAAAGTTGTTTTTCCCGCACCGAGGTTGCCGATCAGCAGCACGACCGCTTTGGCCGGAAGCTCCGCCGCCAAGCTCACTCCCAGCGCTATCGTTTCCTCTTCAGACTGTGTGTGAAAGGTCCGCGACTTCACGCATGGCCTCAGGCAGGAACTGAAATAAATCGGTGGCGATGAAGCATTTTTCGCCGAGCTTGACGGCGCCCAGTTCACCGGCGCGCCCGTGCAGATAAACCGCGGCGAGCAGCGCGGCTTCAAGGTGCTCGGGAAACTGCGCCAGCAGACCCGCGATCAATCCGGTGAGCACGTCGCCCGTTCCGCCGGTAGCCATCGCCGGTGAACCCGTGGGATTGATCCACACGCGTCCATCGGGCGCAGCGACGATGCTGCGATTGCCTTTCAGCACCAGATAAACTCCGCGGTCTTGTGCAAAACTTCGGGCCACTCCCACGCGATCGGCCTGAACCTCCGCAACCGTACTGCCGGACAGGCGCGCCATTTCTCCAGGATGCGGCGTCAAGATGCGCGGCGCGTAGCCATGCAAATCTTTGTGGCCGAGAGCATTCAGCGCGTCCGCATCCACCACCATGGGCTGCTGCAAATCTTCAATCAGCCGCCGGATCAGATGGACGGTTTCCGGATGCGCGCCCATTCCGGGACCCAGTGCGACTACATTTTTTCTTTCCACAACGCTTGCGAGTAGATCCAACGCGCGCATGGAGATTGAGCCGATGTCTGTCTCGGGCAGCGGCTCGGTCATGATTTCCGGCGCGTAGGAGGCGATTTGAGAAAGGGCGGATTCGGCCGACGCTACGGTTGCCAACCCCGCTCCGGCGCGCAGCGCCGCCATCCCTGTCATGGCCGCCGCGCCGGTCTTGCCGCGCGCGCCTGCAATCACCAAAACGTGTCCATACATGCCCTTGTTCGAGTCCGGCACACGCGGACGGAAAAGATGCGCGAAGAGCGATGGTGTGGATAGCGAAAGGTAAATCGCGGGATCGTTTTCGTACAGATGCGGGGGGCTTCCGATCGCCGCGACATGCAGTTTACCTGCAAATCCGGAGGCAGGCGAGAGCACCAGGCAGGGTTTAGGCGCAGTGAAAGTCACGGTGTGATTGGCTTGCACCGCTTCGCCGGGCGGAACGGAAGAGTCGCTATCCAGCCCCGATGGAACATCGATAGAAATTACTTCCGCCAAGGGAAATCCGTTGTTGATAGCTTGTATCAGCTCCAGCGGCCGGCCCTCCGCGCCGCCATGTATTCCCGTCCCAAGTAAGGCATCCACGATGAGGGTCGCGTCCTCTATTTCCGGCGTGATTTCGGATGTTACCTGGCAACCTGCTGCTTGCAGCATCCGGAAATTTGTGGCGGCATCTCCCTTCATTTCGGGATCGCCAGACATTACGACATGCAGCGCACGTGGATGAATTCGAGTGTGAAGCTGGCGCGCCACCACCAAGCCGTCGCCGCCATTATTTCCTTTTCCGCAGATTACGGCGATGCGATGCTCGCGCAGCGGCGCGTAAACATGCGACATGATCTCCAGCACGCGGTCCCCGGCATTCTCCATCAGAATCAGGCTTGGCAGGCCCAGTTCGCTGGTGCGGCGATCCACTTCGCGCATCTGTGCGGCGGTGAGAACCTTCACGCACGCACCTCACCGAGGACCTTCTCGAGCCGCCGCAGATCGGCTGTCTCACCCATGACAATCAAATGGTCGCCGCCATCTATGGCCGCGTCGGCCGGTGGATTGAAAAGCATCTGTCCATCGTATTTCCGGATGGCCAGAACAATCACGCCCAGCTCCTTTCGGATCTGCAATTCCTCAAGCGACTTGGATGCCAGCTCGCTCGACTGCGGAACGCGGAGCTGCTCGATGCCGACGTTCAGGCCGATGCTCTTCGTGGTGAAATCGATGAACTGGAACACGTGCGGCTTCAGCATCACCTGCGCCATCCGATTGCCGGTCATATCGTAGGGAGCGAACACGTAGTCGGCGCCGGCCAGCCGCATTTTGTTTTCCGTCTGCTCCGTCGTGATGCGCGTCGAAACCAGCAGTGTGGGTTTCAAAGCTTTCGCGGAAAGAATGACGAACAGATTGTCGGCATCGCTTTGCAGCGTGGCGATAAGACCTTTGGCGCGCATAATACCGGCATCGCGCAGCGTTTCGTCGCTGGTGGCGTCCGCGAGCACGGCCAGCATGCCCGCATGAATCGCGCCTTCCACGCGTTCTTCGTTGTTGTCGACAATCAGAAACGGCGCCTTGGCGCGCCTCAGTTCCGACGCCGCCCCGCGCCCCACGCGCCCGAATCCGCAAACGATGTAATGGTCGTGCAAACTTTCGATCATTTTCTTGGACCGCCGCTTTTGAAAATACTGATTCAGCTCCAGCTCGATGATGACCTGGGTCATACCGCCGACAGCCAGCAGCATGATGATAACGCCGAAAAATATCAGGAAGGAATTAAAAACCCGGCCCGCATGGCTGAGCGGATGCACTTCCGCATAACCCACCGTGCTGATGGTGATGAGGGTCATGTAGAAGGCGTCGAACCAGGAATAATGTTCGACGACAACGAAGCCCGCAGTGCCGCCCAAAACAATGAGCAGCAGCGCGACCGCGATGGAGATCAGCCGGTTACGAAGCCGATGCATGTTATTGTTTTCTCGCCAGCAACATCGTCATGTCGTCCGAGAGCTCCGGCAGTCCGGTCCACTGGCGCACCGCCTGCATTACCGTATCGATGATTTTCCGGTCGTCGCTGGCGGCGTGCTTCGCCACGAGCTCGATCAGTCGTTCCTCGCCGAACATTTCGCCGTATTCGTTTTCCGGTTCGGTGATGCCGTCCGTATACCAGATGAGCAGGTCGCCGCTGAGAAGCTGAATCTTGCTCTCGTCATATTGCGAGCGGGGAAATGCGCCCACCACCGTTCCGTTCACGTCCAGCCGCGTGGCGTCGCCGTTGCGAATCAGAATCGGGGGCAGATGGCCGGCGTTGGTGTAGGTGATTACGCCGCTATCGTCGTCGTACAGCGCAATGCAGAAAGTCGCGAATTTTTCGGGCGCAGTGGTGGCGTGCAACTGCTGGTTCAGCTCGGTAACCATGCGCGCCGTGGACAGTCGCGTGCCATTCCGAGGCACGTGCGAAGGCGCGGCCATTTCGAGCGACGAGCGCAGCTCCATGCGCATGGCCGATTGAATGGTGGCCATCAGGAGCGCCGCGGAAATTCCCTTCCCGGCGACGTCTCCGATGGCGATCGCAAGCCGGTTTTCAGACAGATTCTGGTAGTCGTAATAATCGCCCGAAACCATGCGGGCGGGCTCGCACAGGCCCGTCACCCGAAGCGTTCTTACGATGGGAATCGTCCTCGGATAAAGCTGCGCCTGGACTTCGCTCGCGATTTCCAGCTCCGCTTGCAGGCGCTCCTTCTCCTTGGCGACGGCGAGCAGCCGTTCCAGATTCTCGGTCATGGTGTTGAATGATCTTGCGAGGTCGGCCAGTTGATCGCGCCCTGAGACTGTGATGCGATTCGAGAAATCGCCTTCCATAACGCGTTGCGTGCCGTGATAGAGCGAATGCACCGCGCCGGTGATGGTGCGAGTAAGGGAGATGCCAATTATCAGCGCGATCAATTCGACGATGAGGAACGCAACGGACACCGCCAGCAGCACGAGCGGCAGAACGCTTTGGCGGTCGTCTCCTTTGCGGCTGAGAACGATCTGCAGTATCGCGGAATAGCGCGTGTGCACCCTCAATAGCCCGACAACGGACCGGGCAGAATCCGTCCAATCCGTGGTTGGAACCAGCGAGAACCACCAGAAGTCCGAGTCCAAACGATTCACTGGAGGGGGCAAGGGCGCTCCCGGTGCATCATGACCGGAAGGGAGAATATTGAGTTGCTGATCCCCGACCGTGATGCTTGCTTGCTTGGAAGTGCTTGTGCTTATCTGTAATCCTTTGGATGCTCCTTGCTTCGGAGTTGCGGAAACCTCAGTTAAGAAGACATCGCCTAAATCAGGGACCATCTCGCTCAAATAACGGCGAGTGAGCGGCGTGGCCGCGCTGCATCGAGTGCCGTCCTTAACGATTTGCGACCAAGCGAAGTAATGCGCCTCTTGCATGCCTACACCGCTGATATTGCCCGCTGAAGCGGCCGGGAATTGAACCTCTGAATTCTGCGGCCAACGCAGAATTCTTCCGTTTTCTTCGACCATCAAAGCAAGGGCGGGAAAACGGTCGCGGTAGAGCTCGCCAGTTTGGCGCATGGTTTCCGCGCGGGTCGCAGGCGTTGCCCGGATGATGAGATCGGTCGCACTCTGCATGGCAGCTACGCGCCGGTCCAATTCAGATCGCACCAGGTAAACCGCTATTTGACCGGCCAGGAAATAAGTCCCTATTCCGG
Source organism: Bryobacteraceae bacterium (assembly GCA_036521635.1). Classification (GTDB taxonomy): domain Bacteria; phylum Acidobacteriota; class Terriglobia; order Bryobacterales; family Bryobacteraceae; genus Palsa-89. The sequence goes on from DATDHK010000049.1 coordinate 6,578, forward strand.
CCAGCGTCAAGATCAGCAGAATCGGCACCACCGCTATCAGCATGTACGCCACCAGCAAGCGATTGCGCAGACGCCAGATTGCTTTCCGCAAGGCCACGCGGGTGAGCCGCAGGACGATCCACGCGGCCAGCACAATAACCAGAAATTGCAGGAGCAACGTGAAAACATTTCCGGGAGCGAATAACAGCAAGACCAGATACAGAAGCAAAAGAACGGTGAAGATCTTGTCCAGTTTGCCTAGACGCTTCCAGCGGGATTTAAGGTCGAGAGTCACACTCGCGATTTGGCGATCTGCGGAGTCTCCGGAACGGGCTCGGCCAACGGCGCCTCCGGCTCCAGGCAATATTCGGTCAATTTGGTCTGGAGAATTTCCAGCGCGGATTCAGGATCGTCGGCGTACTGAAACAGTTTCAGATCGTCCTCGGCGATGGTTCCGTGCCGCACCAGCGCTTCGAAATTAATCACTTCCTTCCAAAATTTCGAGCCGTACAACACAATCACCATTTTGCCTTCGAGTTTGCGGGTTTGAGCCAGCGTCATCACTTCGAACAGTTCGTCCAGGGTACCGAATCCGCCGGGGAAAATCACCAGCGCCTTGGCGAGATACGCAAACCAGAACTTGCGCATGAAGAAGTAATGGAATTCGAAGGAGAGCTCCGGCGTGATAAATGGATTGGGCTGCTGCTCGAACGGAAGACCGATATTGAGTCCAATGGTCTTGCCGCCGGCATCGGCAGCGCCGCGGTTGGCTGCTTCCATGATGCCCGGACCGCCCCCGGAACAAATCACAAAGCGGTGAGACGGCGCTTCGATCTGGCTGGACCATTGGGTAACCAATCGCGCCAGAATTCGAGCATCGCGATAGTAGGCGCCCATCGCGCCTTCCTCGGCGATGCGCGCAGACCCGAAGAACACAATGGTGTCCTGAATCTTTTCGTCGCGGAAATGCGAGAGAGGCTCCAGGTACTCCGACAGAATCCGGATGCCGCGCGCGTCGGGGCTCTCGAGAAAAGTCTCGTTGAGATACGCTACCGGGCGGCGGCCTGGTTCGTCGTGATCTTCGATCATTGGGAAGAATTCCGCGCGCTTTCGAGCTGTTCAAGGCGCTTTTCCAATTGTCTCACTGTCCTTAACAGCTCGGGCAATTTCTGGAAGGCCGTGATAGCGCGCAGCCAGTCGCGGCTGTCGAAGGCGGGAGAGCCGGACACCACCGCGCCGGGTTTCACGTCGCCGCCGATGCCGCTCTGCGCGTAAATGATCGCGTTGTCGTGAATGGTGAGATGGCCGGAGACTCCAACCTGTCCGGCCAGCAGAACGTTTTTGCCGAGGATGGTGCTGCCGGCCAATCCGGTCTGCGCGCAAATGATATTGTCCTCGCCCACCACGCACGCATGCCCCACTTGCACCAGGCTGTCGATTTTGGCGCCGCGCTTCACGCGGGTTTCTCCCACAGTGGCGCGGTCGACTGAAGTGAGCGACTGGATCTCAACGTCGTCTTCAATCACTGTGACGCCGGATTGCACGATCTTGAAGTGCGTGCCTTCGGATGTCTTCGCGAATCCGTAGCCGTCGCCGCCGACGACCACGCCGTTTTGCAGGATTACCCGATTGCCGATTCGGCAATACTCGCGCACCACTGCATGCGAGTGAGCGTAGAAATCGTCGCCGATCTGGGCGCCTTCGTAAATGACAACGTGCGGATGCAGAATCGCGTTACTGCCGATTGATGCGTTTCCACCAACAACGGCGAAGGCTCCGATTGACGCGCCTTCGCCAATCTGGGCGCTGGCCGCGATGGATGCCTGCGGATGAATGCCGGGCGCGGGACGGGGCGGTTGGTAAAACAATGCCAGCGCGCGGGCGAAATCATGATATGGGTTTTTCGAAATCACGCTGGCAGGGCCGGGTTGCGGCAGGGGCTCTGAAACCAGGACGGCGGCGGCGCGGGTGTGTTTCGCTTTCGGCGCATACTTCGGGTTGGCGAGAAACGTAAGCTCGGTGGGGCCGGCCTGCTCCAGTCCGGCGACCCCGGTGATCTCAATATCCCCGTCGCCTTGAAGTTCGCAGCCCAGCCGGGCCGCCAGATCGCGCAGCAGTATGCCGTGGACGGTATTCATGGTGATGGCTTAATTGTAGACGGGCGCGCGTATTCCTTGTGTTCCTCGTGTTCCTAGTATTCCTTTTTCTTAGCTATAATAGTGGCTTAGCATTCCGCCATCATTCTGTAGGAGCCCCCACGTATGTTTGATTTGTTTCGAAGCCAGCAGAAAGCCGTGCGCATACTGCTCGGCGTGTTGCTTGGCATGGTCGCGATCTCGATGCTGTTGTATCTCATTCCCGGCGCCGGCACCCCCACGGGAAACCGCGACGACCAAGTGGTCGCCGAAATCGACAAGGAACCGATCACGATTCACGACGTGGAACTGCAGATCCGGAATATCACGCAGAACCGGCAGATCTCGCCGGACGTTGTCCAGGTGCTGGTCCCGCAACTCATCGATCAGGCGATTGCCGACCGCGCCATGGCGTATGAAGCCAAGAAGCTGGGTTTCAAAGTGTCCGAGCGCGACCTTGCCAATATCATTCGCTCGCTGGGCCCAATCTCCAGCCTCACGCCGCAACAGTACCGGATGTTTGTCGAGCAACAAGGTTTTAGCGTTCCGGAATTTGAGAACAACGTTCTGCTGAAGGCGTACCAGGATTCCATCCAGAACATCGCCATGGAAGGCGTGATCGTAACGCCGGCCGAAGTGGAAGCCGCTTACAAGCAAACCAACGATCGCGTGAAACTGGAATACATCCCGTTCGACGCCATCAAACTAGGCTCGGAATTGAAGCCGACCACCGATGAATTGAAAAAGTATTTCAACGAGAGACTAGGCGTCTTCAACATGCCGGAAACGCATGACCTGCAATTCATCGTCGTCGACCCGGTAAAAGTAGCCGAAACAATTCAAGTCGCCGATTCGCAGGTCCAAAGCTTTTACAACTCCCACAAAGATCAGTTCCGGATTCCGGAGCGCGTAAAAGTGCGGCACATCATGATCAGCACGGCCGGCAAACCCAAAGACGAATTGCCCAAGCTCAAGGCCAAGGCGGAGGACCTGCTGAAGCAAGTGAAGGCGGGAGGCGATTTCTCCAAACTGGCTGAAAAGAATTCCGACGACACCACTTCCGGCAAGCAGGGTGGCGATCTCGGTTGGATTGTGCGCGGGCAGATGCAGGCGCCGGATTTGGAAACCGCCACGTTCGCGCTGAAGCCGAACGAAATCAGCAACCTTATCGCTACGCAATACGGCTACGACATCGTACAGGTGCTGGAGAAAGAGCAGGCGCGGCTGCGTCCCATGGAGGAAGTGCGGAGTGAGATTCTGGGAACTCTGCGGCAGCAGGTGGGATTCGATCGCATGCAGACCCTGGCCGATCAGGCGCACGCGGAGTTGGCCAAGTCGCCGCAAGGCGCGGAGCAAATCGCCAAGAAGCTCGGCTTGGAATTCGACAAGCTGGACAAGTGGACGCCAGGCGGCGCGATTCCGCCGTTGAGTTCAGATCCGCAAGCCACCACTGCGGTTCAAGCGCTGAAGAAAGGCGACGTCAGCCAGGTTTTGCAGGCAAGCGGCAAGCTGGCGGTGGCCGTGGTGACGAATGTCAATCCTATTCGAGCGCCGGATTTTGCGGAAGTTGAAGCCAGAGTGCGCGCCGGATACGCACAGGACAAGGGAACTACCGTGGTTGCGGAGAAGTCGAAGAAAGCCGCTGAACTGGCAAAGTCAAATGGTGGCGATCTCAAAGCGGTGGCGAAAAGTATGGGTCTGGAAATGAAATCCACCGAGCTTTTTACGCGCAATGGAGCCGTAGAGGGCTTGGGCGGGGCTGCCTATTTGAGCGAGGCTTTCGACAAACCGGTGGGGACGATTCTTGGGCCCATATTCGCCGGCGCTCAGACTATCGTCGCTAAGGTCAGCGAAAAACAAGCGGGCGACATGGCCAAATTTGCCGCGGAGCGCGACGGTCTGCTGAATCAACTGAAGGGAAGGAAATCAGCCGAGCGTCAAGCGCTGCTGCAAGACAGCATACTCAATACTCTGATCCAACAGAAAAAAATCAAAAAACACCAAGATGTAATTAACCGGCTGATGTCCCGGTATCGCAGTTAGGACTGGTTGAACAAGCCGGCATGATCCACACGCTGCTGGATTTTCTGCGGACGCTCACCACTCCCGAGCGCCTGATCGAATTCCTTTCCACCGTCGTTTCCGGTTGGTGGGGATACGCCATGTTGAGCGCCATCGTCTTCGCGGAAACCGGTCTGCTGGTGGGCTTCTTTCTCCCGGGCGATTCGCTGCTGTTCACCATTGGCGTGGTGGTTGGCGCGGGGCAACTCAATCTCGCCCTGATTGTGCTCTTGCTTTCGTGCGCCTGCCTGCTGGGCGATTGCTGCGGTTACCTGCTGGGCCGCCGCGCCGGTCCGGCGATTTTCAAGCGCAAGGATTCGCGCTTCTTCAAGCAGGAATATTTGCAACGCACTCAGGCTTTCTATGACAAACACGGCGGCAAGACCATTATCTACGCGAAATTTGTGCCCATCATCCGGACCTTCGCGCCTTTTGTGGCCGGGGTTGCCAACATGCCCTTCCGCCGTTTTCTGGCGTTCGATATTTTCGGCGGGATCGGATGGGTCTTCTCGATGACGATTCTGGGTTATTTGCTGGGCGAGGTCGCGATGGTGCGCCGCAATTTCGAGAAGTTCGTGCTGTTGATTATTTTCATCTCGTTGCTGCCTGTCATTTCGCAGGTGTTGAAAGCAAAGTTTCAGCGGAGTTCGAACTAAGGAATCAGCTTTGCTAATGCCGCCCGAACAACCGGGTCGCGTTGCGCTTCCACCTCATCGCCTTTCGCCACTCCCAAGGC
>DATDHK010000050.1:0-4720 GCA_036521635.1 Bryobacteraceae bacterium
GCGGGCCTGCGCGCGCAATTCCGGCGTGAAGTCGATCAGATCGTCGGGAACTTTGAACTCATTGCGGGCGTAGGCGGGCGGTTTGGTTGGAAACGGCTGCGTGGGCGAGGTCTTCTCGCCGGGCACGTCGGATTGCGGAACGGGACGCTCCTCAATCGGCCAGACCGGTTTGCCCGTCACGCGATCGAAGACGTATAAAAAGGATTCCTTGCTCGGCAGCGCCACGGCCTTGATCGCTTTTCCACCGACGTTGATGTCGGCCAGAATCGGGGCCGAGGAAAGATCGTAATCCCAAATGGGATGGTGCACGATCTGGAAATGCCACTTGCGCTGTCCGGTTTTCAGATCGACGCACACCAGGCTCTCTCCAAACAAATTGTCGCCTGGACGTTCTCCGCCATAGTAGTCCGAAGTGGGCGACTCTACCGGTAGATAAACCAGTCCGAGTTCTTCGTCGACGGTCATCTGGGTCCAGACGCCGGTGTTGCCGTTGGTGGCCCACGAACCCTTTTCCCAAGTGTCGTTGCCGAACTCGCCGGGTTTCGGAATCGTGTTGAAAGTCCAGAGACGCTTGCCGGTGCGCACATCAAAAGCCCGCACCGAGCCCTTGGTGTTGTTGTGCGTGACGACGGTCATACCTTCTTTGAAGGACGAGCCGATGATTACGACATCCTTGACCACAATCGGCGTGGAATGGAGGCCGGCCTCGCCCGTTTCCAGATCGATGGGCTGGCCGACGCCGGTGACCATGCCTTCCTTCAAATCCACGGTGCCGTCTTTTCCGAACGACGTGATCACCGCGCCGTTGTGCGCATTGAGCGCTACCAGGCGATAGCCCGTCGTTACGTAGAGAACACGGTCGTCGCCCTTGCCGTCAGTCCAATAGGAGAGGCCGCGTCCGGAAAGTTGGCGGGGTGCGATGGCGGCGCGATTTCCTTCCCGCATACTATGCGCCCACATCAGCTCGCCTGTTTTTCCATCCAGCGCGATGACCGACCGGCGCGTGCCCGCGGTGGCGTACAGCACGCCTTTGATCATGAGCGGCGTGCCCTCCAACTTATATTCGGGCCGTGTGCCGAGATTGTCGGTCTTGAAGCGCCAGGCAACTTCCAGCTTGTTGAAGTTGGATCCGTCGATCTGATCGAGCGGCGAATATTTTGTGCCCTTGAGGTCGGCGGTGTAGTGCGGCCACTCGCCGTTTTTGGTGGAGGGCTGAGCGGAGGACGGCGCCTCGGCGGAGACCGCCAGCCAGGCTAGGGCGAGCGCTCCCGGCAGAATTAGAATAGTCGGCCACTTAATTTTTCGAGGCTGCATGGGCTGGTGTCTCCTGATCTTTTTGCGATTGCTTCGGCGGGAACAATTATATTGCAGCTTCCCGATGAAGTACAAGGCTTAGTATGTCCTCTGCTTGGCCCGGTGGGTACAATGAGGATGCCAATGCACGCCGTCATTCCATTTTTGCTGCGACATGGATACTGGGTACTGGCTGCGAATGTTTTTGCCGAGCAGGTCGGCCTGCCGATTCCAGCCTTTCCGGTACTGCTTGCGATGGGCGCGCTGGCCGGGATGGGCGAGTTTTCCATTTGGGCGGCGCTCTTTCTGGCGATTTCCGCCGCGCTTGCCAGCGACGTCATCTGGTACCGGCTGGGACGGAAGCGCGGGCACTCGATTCTGAATTTGCTTTGCCGCATGTCGCTTGAGCCGGCTTCGTGCGTGAGTAATACCAAAACGCTTTTTGGCAGGTTGGGGGCGCGGGCGCTTCTGGTCTCGAAATTTGTTCCCGGCCTGGGGGCGGCCGCTGCGCCCATGTCCGGACTCACACGCATGCCGCCGGCGAAGTTTTTGGCCGCGGATGTGACGGGCGCGGCCCTGTGGAGCGGAACGTATCTGGCGCTCGGCTATATATTCCGTAATCAACTCGAACTCGTGGGAGCGAAGGCGGAACAAATGGGTTCGTGGCTGTTGCTGGTTATCGTGCTGCTGTTCTGCGGATACATTGGCTGGAAATACTATCAGCGGCGGCGCTTTATACTCGGTCTCCGCGCCGAACGGGTGACTCCGCGGGAATTAATGAAAATGCTGGACGCAGGCGAACAAGTGGCGCTGGTGGATCTCAGGCACCAGATAGAAGTTAAGCACGACAGCGTGAAATTGCCGGGGGCAATTTGGATCACGCTGGAGGAATTGGAGAACCGTCACGAAGAGATTCCGCGCGATCGCGACATTGTGCTCTACTGTTCTTGACCGGACGAAGCTTCGAGCGCCCGTGCGGCGCTCCAGTTATTGCGCAAGGGAGTGATGAACGTGCGTCCGCTGCTGGGCGGGTTGGAAGCGTGGCGCGGGAACGGATTTCCACTGGAGCGGGTGGACTAGTAATTACTATTGAAAACCCGGTTCTACTTTCATTCCGCTCTTAATCGGCTTTTCTGTCGGCAGCGCCACCGCATCGCCCTCCTGAAGCCCTGAAAGTATTTGCGATTTCGTGTAGCTTGAGATTCCCAGCTTCACCGGCCGCCATACTACGCGATCTCCTTGTAGCAGCAGCACCCCGCTCTCCGAACCTTGCCGGCGGATCGCTTCCTTCTGTAACGAGAGCGCGCCCGGCACGACAGTGGCTTGAATGTCCGCATCGATATTGGCGTTGGGAAGAAGATCGCGCTCCGGATTTTCGATGATGCAGCCCACTTCGCCCACCTGCCGCGTTCCCAGCGGCGCCACCTGACCGGGCAACTTGTCCACCTCGCCCTTCCACTGGCGCCCCGGCAGAGCTTGCCACGTGATGGTCACCGATTCACCCTTGCGCACTTTTCCCAAATCCGGTTCATCGACGTAAACAATCACGCGCACGCGATCCATTCTGCCCACCTTGCCGATTGGGTCGCCCGGATTCACGAAAGATCCTTTCCGAAGATCGAAATCATAGACCGTGCCGTCCATGGGTGCGCGAATAATGCTGACCGCAAGATTGGTGCGCGCAATGGCGGCCGTGGATTCAGCTTGCTGCAATTTCGCCCGCGCGATCTCTTTATCCGGCCCTGAGACCAGCGCCGCCTTGTGCTGCTCCAGCGCCTGAATTCGCAAACGTAACTGATCCATGGTCTGGCGGACATTGTCGAGTTCCACGCGCGTGGCGGCCTGTTTCGCGACCAGCCGCTCCAACGCCTGGTACTGCTTGTTCGCCGCTTCCAGATCAAGCCGGGCGCGCGAAAGGTCGGCTTCCACTTGCTGGCGTTCGGCGATTCGACCACCTTGATCCAGCACCTGCTCCTGCGTTTGGGCTTCTTTTATTCCGGCTTGCGCTCTGGAAAGTTCGGCGCTGGCGACCCGCGTGTCGAGTTCCACCATCGGCGTGCCCGCCTTCACCTGCTGACCGCGAGACACCAGCACTCGCGTGATCACGCCGGCACGTTCGGCTCGCGCCGGCATCCACTCTATCGGATCCACTTTGCCGTTGGTGCCCAGGCTGCTGATCATCGTTTCGCGGATCACTCGCGTGAATTCGACGTCGGGCGGCGATGTCTTTTTGAAAAATATCCAAACCGCCAGGGCCGCGCCGCCAACCAACAGAATTGCCAGCCAGCTTGTGCCGCGCTTCACTGGCGCGACCTCGCGCAGTAGTCGAACAGGAGCTGCCATTCCGCGCGCTGTATTTCGAGCGCGGCTCGCTGGGATGGCGAATCCGGCTGCTGGCGCGCGCGCTCGCAGAACATGACGAAAGAGAACGGATCCCATTTACCGCCAGGGCGAAATTCAGCTTCGGGATGGCGGGCTACCACCTCGCCGGCTGCATGAAACAGGTCGCGAAAGATCTTGTGGGTTCCAACGCGCCGGAACCAATACGCAGCGTTGCCGGAGTCCGGTTCCTGCCGATGCAGAATGGCGTGCCAGAAACTACCCTCGTGCGAATTAATGTTTTGCACTATTTCGTGACTCTCATCGAAGCAGGAAAAATACAGCCACAAGCCACCGAAGGCCGCATCGGGAGCATAAGAATGCGGAAACAAATCAGATGCTTTCTGTTTCTTCAAGCGCGAGCGCGCCTCCTCCGACGAGCAGACACCGGACACCAGCGGGATAAGCCGGTCGCCGTCCTGATCGAGGGCCAAGATCTGCGCTACTGCGCTTCCGTAAGCCTTTGGATCGAAAGGCAACTACTATTCTCTCAAATCTACTCCAACACTACTAACGTCTCGCCGGCCGCCACCGTGTCGCCATCGCATACGCGCACTTCCACCACGCGGCCGGGCCTGGAAGCCTTCATCTCGTTTTGCATTTTCATCGCTTCCACAACCACCAGGCCGCTTCCGGGTTCCACCATATCGCCTTCGCGCACCAACACCCGGACCACTTTTCCCGGCATGAGCGCGTTGACGTTTTGCCGCCCGGTTCCCAGGGTTGCGCGCGACTTGCGGCTGGCGTTGCGGGGATCGAGGACTTCAGCCGCAAAGCGCCGGCCATTCACTTCCAGACTCATGCCATAGCGCTCTGGAATCAGGCGGATTTGAAAGCTCTGGCCGTTGAGCAGCACCGAATAGACGCCGGGCCCCACTTGAGTTACCGCACCCAGGCTATCCGCGTCGATCTCGACAGGATTGCCGTTTACCAGAATCCGCCACTTCATCGGTGCAGGTCGCCGCGCCCTTCGGTGAGCCACCGGCTCGTCTCGGATTTCGCGCTTGGGCGTGCGGGTTGATCCTTGTAGTAAGCGGCCGCCACCAAC
>DATDHK010000051.1:0-16010 GCA_036521635.1 Bryobacteraceae bacterium
ACTATCTTACGACTTGATGACGGCGCGGGAGAAAGCGCCATGAGGCGGGTACAGAGGCGGGTACAATGGCTTCGTGGCCACCGTCTCCTTCGATCAGGCGCGCGACTGTGTGCTTGCCAAGGTGACCGGGGCGCGTCCGGCGCCCGCCATTGAGCGGGCGGGGTTGCTCGCGGCGGCGGGTCGAGTGCTGGCCGAGCGAGTTCTTGCGGATCGCGACTATCCGCCGTTCGCACGATCCGTGCGGGACGGTTTTGCGGTGCGCGCCGCCGACCTGCCTGGCGAGCTGCAGGTGATCGGCGAAGTGAGGGCCGGCGAAAGTTCAACGCAAGAAGTGGGCGCCGGGCAGGCGGTTGAGATCATGACCGGCGCGCCCATGCCAGCCGGGGCCGACTCGGTGGTGATGGTGGAGCACACTACCGTTGAGGGTGGCGCCGTGAATGTGCAGCGGACGCTGCACGCCGGGGAAAATGTAAGTCCTCAGGGTTGCGAAGCGCGGCGGGACTCGGTTCTGCTCGAGCCCGGACGCCGTCTGGGGTTTGCCGAGATCGCGCTGCTGGCAGCCGCGGGCCGCACCCAAGTGTTGGTCTTTCAGAAACCGCAAGTGGCCATCATTGCGACCGGCGACGAAATCGTCGAAGTGCATGAGACGCCCTTGGATTACCAGATTCGCAATTCCAACGCCCAGTCCCTCGCCGTCCAGGTGGTGCGCGCGGGCGGCTGTCCGAATATTCTGCCGATCGCTCGCGATCGATACGACGCTACGCGTGACTTGGTGGAACAGGGTCTGCAATTCGACTTGCTGCTCCTTTCCGGCGGCGTTTCGGCGGGCAAGTACGATATCGTGGAGCGCGTGCTGGCGGACCTAGGCGCGGAATTCTTCTTTGACCGTGTACTGATCCAACCCGGCCAGCCGCTGGTTTTTGGAAAGGCGCAAGGCAAGTTCTTTTTTGGTCTGCCTGGCAATCCGGCGTCGACCATGGTGACGTTCGAAGTGTTCGCCCGCTCGGCGGTGGAGTTGCTAGGTGGGCAGATGGATCCCATGCTGCCGTTGCTACAGTCCAGGCTCACGAAGGACTTCAAGCAGAAAGCCGGATTGACGCGCTTCCTGCCCGCCTGCCTAAGCTCCGATGGTTCCGAAATCACGCCGCTGCATTGGCAAGGATCGGGCGACGTGCCTGCGCTGACGCGGTCGAATGCATTTCTAGTGACTGAGCCGGAGCGCGAAAGCTGGTCCGCCGGCGAGATGATCCGCGTCCTGTTGAAATAGCGCATGAAAAAGAAATTGAGTCATTACGACGACGCAGGCGCGGCCCGCATGGTGGACGTATCCGGCAAGTTACCTACCAAGCGCACCGCCCGCGCCCACGCTTTCGTGCGGATACTACCGGAAGTGATTGCGAAGCTGCCCGACAATCCCAAAGGCAATCCGCTCGAGATCGCTCGTGTCGCCGGCATCTCGGCCGCAAAAAAAACTTCGGAGTTGATTCCGTTGTGTCATCCGCTGATGCTCTCGCATGTCGATGTTGAAGTTAACATCGAGCAGCAGGGAGTGCGGATCGTCTCCAGCGTCACCACCACCGGGCCGACGGGCGTGGAGATGGAGGCGCTGACCGCTGCTTCGGTGGCGGCGCTCACGGTTTACGACATGACCAAGGCGCTCGACAAGTCCATCGAAATTCAGGATCTCTATCTGTTGGAAAAAACGGGCGGCAAGAGCGGGGACTTCAAGAGGGAATGATCCAGGTCGCCATAATCACCGTGAGCGATTCCGCCGCGAACGGCACGCGCGAGGATCGCTCCGGTCCGAAGCTGCGGGAGCGCGTGGAAGCGTTGGGGTGGGCGGTCTGCAATTACCAAATCGTATCCGACGAATCGGATGAAATCTCGACCGTTCTGCGCAGGCTGGCCGACTCGGGCGAGGCCGCGGTAATTCTCACCACCGGCGGAACGGGCGTGGCGCTGCGCGATGTCACGCCGGAGGCTACTCGTACGGTGATCGAACGCGAAATCCCCGGCCTCAGCGAGGTCATGCGCGCCGAGGGCCGAAAGCTCACTCCGTTCGCCGCACTGGCCCGAGGACTGGCAGGCGTGCGCGGGCGCTCGTTAATCGTCAATCTTCCAGGATCGCCCAAGGGCGCCGTGGAATCGTTGGACGCCATCGCGAAACTAATCCCGCACGTCGTCGATCTACTGGAAGGCAGGACCGCCCACGCGGATGTGCCAAACTGAAATTATGCGCAACGTGATAATGCTTCTGATATGCGCTCCGGTGTTCGCCCAATCGCAGCCTCCAACCGATGCAACCAGGGTGGACCGGGGCGACGTTATCCGGACGAACGTCAACGTGGTGATTGCGCCCACGACGGTTCGGGACCGTAGCGGCAACTTCGTCAACGGCCTGCAGCTTCAGGATTTCGAGCTGTACGACAACAACAAACTGCAAAAGATCAGCGCCGACGTCAGGGATGAGCCGCTTTCGCTCGTGATCGCCGTTCAGAAAAGCTCCAATCTGAACGACATCATGCCGAAGATCCAACGAATCGGCTCAATGTTGAACACACTGGTCGCGGGACAGGACGGCGAGGTAGCGGTGGTGGCGTTTGACCATCGCATCCAGGTGATGCAGGATTTCACCAACGAGACCGAGAAGGTTTCGGAAGCGATGAAAAAGATCGTGCCGGGCAGCAACAATCATCGCCTGGTGGACGTTGTAATGGACTCAATCCGGATGTTGAAGAGTCGTCCGATAGACCGCCGCCGCGTGCTGTTGCTCATCAGCGAAAAGCGCGACAAGGGCAGCGAGAACCGGCTGCGCGAAGCCTTGACCGCGGGACAATTCGCCAACGTGGCGATCTATTCATTGGATATCTCGACTCTGGTGGCGACTCTGACGGCGAAGCCACAGCCTCCGCCCCCTCCGCCGATTCCCACCACGGCGCAGCATATCCCGGCCGGAGGAGCGCTCACGCCCACCACCATCGATCAGAATTTCAACAACGGCAATTACATTCCCGTATTCGTAGACATCTTTACAGCCGTGAAAAGCATCTTCGTCGACGATCAGTTGGATGTGTTCACCCGCTTTACGGGCGGCAAGCAGTTTTCATTCGTCAGCGAAAAGAGCCTGGAAAAAGCTGTGCAGGGAATCAGCGAGGAACTTCATAGCCAATACCTGCTGAGCTACACGCCCAACAATCAAAGTGAGGGTGGATACCACGAAATCAAGGTAACCATTAACCGGCCGAACCTGGAAATCAGGACACGTCCGGGGTACTGGGTGGCTGCGCGGCCGGATCAGTAGAGCGCGTTTTAGCGCCCCCAAACCAGCGCGTCTAACCTCTCAATCTTAGGCATGACTAAGGTTATTCGACGAGGTCTTGTCTAGGTATGGAGTCTTAGTACTGATCCGTATCAGTACTGTGGGGCAGGATGGCATCCTGCGGCCGATTGGCAATCGGCCCATAAATAATTCCTGAATCAACCAAGGCGGATTACCAATCCGCCGCGGGTTACCAACCTGCCCCACAACCCTAAAACATGTAAAGCGGCGTGCCCAGCGCAGGCGCTGCCTGCTCTTCAGCCGGCGCGCCCACCGGTTGCTCTTGCAGTTCGCCGGCGATGGGCCGGCAGTAAATGCCGCTGTCGTTCAGGTAAACTTCCAACTCCGAAGGACGCGGGAGCGTGCCCTGAATCAGGGCCTCCGACAACGGATCCTCAATATACTTCTGCAGCGCCCGGCGCAATGGCCGCGCTCCGTAGCTGCGATCCACCAGCGTCTTTTCCAGGATGTAGCGCGCCGCATCGTCGTTGATCCGGATCTTGATCTGCTTCGCCACCAGGTTGATGTTGATGTGCTCCACCAACAAGCCGATGATCTTCAGCAGATCGTCATCCACCAGCGACGTGAACAGGATCACTTCATCCAAACGGTTTAGGAATTCGGGATTGAAGGCCTTCTTCACTTCGGCCATCACCTGGTCCTCGACCTTGGCCGGAATCCCTGTGTTGGACGGCGCCGAAAACCCGATCTGCGACTTGCGGTCCAGGAAACGCGCGCCCAGGTTCGAGGTCATGATGATGATGGTGTTCTTAAAGTCCACCGTATTTCCAAGTCCGTCCGTCAACTGGCCGTCTTCGAAAACCTGCAGCAGGATGTTATAGACATCCGGATGCGCCTTCTCGATTTCGTCGAGCAGGATGATGGAATACGGCGCGCGCTTGACGCGTTCCGTTAGCTGGCCGCCTTCCTCGTAGCCGACGTATCCGGGAGGCGAGCCGATCAGTTTTGAAACCGAGTGTTTTTCCATAAACTCGGACATGTCGAAACGGATCAGCGATTTCTCGCTTCCAAACAAAAACTCGGCCAGCGCCCGCGCGACTTCGGTTTTGCCGACGCCGGTAGGTCCCAGAAACAGGAACGATCCCGAAGGGCGCTTGGGCGATTTCAAACCCGCGCGCGAACGGCGGATGGCGCGAGCCAAGGCCGAGATGGCTTTCTCCTGGCTGATGACCCGCTTGTGCAATTCTTCTTCGATGCGGATGAGTTTGGAGACTTCCTCTTCGCGAATGGCGGTCATGGGGACGCCGGTCCAGCGCGCCACCACGTCTTCGATATCGTCCTTGGTGACTACGCCGGTGGACGTGTCGTCCAAATTGTATTTTTCACGGAGCTGCCGCAGATTCTCGCGCTCCTTGCGTTCTTCGTCGGAATAAAACCGCGCCTTTTCGAATTCATGATTCGCGATGGCATTCTCCATGCGATGCACGATGAACTTGATGCGCTTCTGGATGTCGGCCACTTCGCCGGGAAGCGTGGTCTGCCGCAATTTGACGCGCGCGCCGGCCTCGTCGATCAGGTCGATGGCCTTGTCCGGAAGGAAACGATCGGGAATGAATCGAGTGGAAGTGTAGACGGCGGATTCGATGGCTTCATCGGTGTACGCGACGGCGTGGAATTTCTCGTAGCGTTCCTTGATGCCGAACAGAATACGCACGGCATCGGTGTCGGTGGGCGGCGGCACTTTCACGGCCTGGAAACGGCGTTCCAGCGAGCGATCCTTTTCGATGGACTTGCGGTACTCGCCCGGCGTAGTTGCGCCGATGCACTGGATCTCGCCGCGTGAAAGCGCGGGCTTCAGGATATTGGCGGCGTCCAACGATCCTTCCGCCGATCCCGCGCCGACCAGTGTGTGCAGCTCATCGATAAAGATGATGGCGTTTTGATTCTCCATCAGTTCCTTCATGATGGTCTTGAGCCGCTCTTCAAACTGGCCGCGGTATTTTGTGCCGGCCACGATGAGCGAAAGGTCCAGAGCGAGGATGCGTTTGTCGGAAAGGAACGAAGGCACATCGCCGTCGGCAATTCGCTGAGCGAGTCCCTCAACGATGGCGGTCTTGCCGACACCCGGCTCACCAATCAGCACCGGATTATTCTTGGTGCGGCGGCACAGGATCTGCACTACCCGCTCGAGTTCATAATCGCGGCCGATCAGCGGATCGAGCGACCCGTCGATGGCGGCTTGCGTTAGATCGCGGCTAAACTCGGCTAACAGCGAGCTTTCCTTCGGCCTGTTCGAAGTTACCTTTTCCGACGACGACCGCTGGATTTCTTCGCGCACCTGCGAAAGGCGCAGACCGCGTTCGTGCAGGATTTCGGCGGCGAAGCACTTTTCTTCGCGCAACAAACCGAGCAACAAATGTTCGGTGCCGATGTGCTTGTGATTGAGCCGCTCGGCTTCTTCGGCGCCGTAGGCCAGTACGCGCTTGCACTCGTGGCTCAGCGGAAGATCCACTGAGGTCGAAACTTTTTCGCGTATCGTGGTGTGCGCTTCGATCTGCTTGCGGATGGATTCGATGGCTGCGTGCGAACGCAGGAAACGGTTCGCCAGCGCTTTGTCTTCGCGGAGAAGCCCCAGCAAAAGGTGCTCGGTCTCGATGTAGGGGCTTCCAAACTGGCTGGCTTCGTATCTTGCAAAGAAAATGACTCTGCGCGCTTTTTCGGTATAACGTTCAAACATAATTTCCGCCGTCTATCCTCATTATCTACTGTTCCGGCTGGGGAGATGGAAGGCTGTCGCCAGTAGAGGGCGCCAGAACGCCGTTTTCCAATTGCAAAATCCGGTCGCATCGCGTGGCGAAGGACAAGTTGTGCGTCACGTAAATCGAAGTCAGTTGATGGGAACGATGCAGGGTCTCTAACAGCGAGACGATCATTTCGCCCGTCCGGAAATCCAGGTTGCCGGTGGGTTCGTCCGCGAGCAAAATTGTGGGATTGCCAACCAGGGCCCGTGCGAGAGCGACCCTCTGTTGCTCGCCGCCCGACAATTCTCCCGCGCGGTGTGAGGCACGATTTTGTAAACCAACTTCATCTAACCTCGCCAACGAAGCGGGCGTGGCGTCCGTAACGCTTGCGCCCCGTATCAACAACGGCATCATCACATTCTCTATCGCCGTAAATTCCGGTAGCAAGGAGTGATTCTGCCAAACAAAGCCAACCTCCCGGTTGCGAAACTCCGCGAGCTCGGTGTCCGAGAGCCTGGAAATGTCCTGGTGTCCGAAGTATATCGTACCGTCCGAAGGCCTGTCCAGACCACCGAGGAGATATAACAGAGTACTCTTGCCGGCCCCCGACTCGCCGACAAGCGCGAGCCGCTCACCGCGATTCACTTCGAACGAGAGATTGGAAAATATCACCAGGTCGGCGCCGCCGGAGCGGAATTTCTTGGTGAGATTGACGCCGCGGATGGCTGCTGCGGCGGCGGGCTGCATGGGTGGTGGGCCTCCAGGCTTAGGCTAGCATTTGCTGTGGTTGGTGGGCGGTGTTTGGTGGCGGGTGATATGCTTAGGCTGGAAATGGCCATCCACCTCACACCAGTACAAGAACAGCGAATCCAAGCGGTCGTCAACGCGGGCGCGTATACTTCCGCGGAGGAAGCTCTTGATGCCGCCGTGGCCGCTGTGGAGATCGCCGCGGCGCCCGGTTTTGAAGGAACACACGCGGAGCTAGAGGTGCTTCTTGTGGAAGGCCAGAATTCCGGCGAACCTATTGGAGTCGACGAGGCTTTCTGGAATCGATTGAGAGCGGAAACCGACCAGATGGTTGTTGAGCACCAGGCGCGGAATCCGCGTCGGTGAAGGTTGAGTTTTTTCCTCGCGCCGAGGCCGACAGCACAAACCGGCTTAAGGCGCATCCACGCATCGGCTCGGTGTTTCGGGGTTCGATTCCGGGTCTTCGGTCCTGGCCGGTGAAGGGGATTCGACATGATTCGCATCTACCTCGACGGTCCGAGCAGCCTGCGTATGGTCAGAGTTCTGCACGGTAAGCGGGACGTTCGACGCATGTTGAGGCAAGAGAAGCTCTCGTAGCCACCCTTAGATTTCTGCCAAGGGCTTGGTCCGCCATTAAGAATAAAGGAACAGTTGTAACCTTCGGCCGCGACTCGCGTAATAGGAGTGATGCATCTCGATACGGTTTGGCACGACCTTCGTCATGGCCTTCGTTCCTGGCGTTCCCAGCCCTCGCTCTACGCCATCGCCCTTACCGCTCTGGCCCTCGGCATCGGGGCCAACACAACCATCTTCAGCGTGATTCAGACGGTTCTTCTGCGGCCATTCCCTTATCGAGACGCCGCACGGCTAGTGAATCTATTCGAGACCGGGCCCAAGAACGGAGTGCAGCGCTACTTCGTCTCGCCGTCCGACTATTACGACTGGAGCGAGCGCAGCCACACCCTCGAGGCGTTTGGCGGCTACTGGCGCAACGAAGTGAATCTCACCGATGCCGGACACGATCCGGACCGCTTGCCTTGTGTGAGCGGTACGCCTTCGCTGCTGGATACGCTTGGCGTCACGCCCATCCTGGGGCGGGCCATTTCCCAGCAGGAAGGACTTCAGGGCGGACCCAACGTCACTCTGATCACCGCCGAATTATGGCAGCGCCGTTACGGATCCGATCCCGCGATTCTCGGAAGGACAATCGGCATCAATGGCCAGGCCCACACCGTAATCGGCATCCTGCCGGCAGGCATTCATTTTGCGGGCGATGCCCAGGTTTGGAATAACGGCATACGATATTACCGCCAGCGGCCGACGCCGCGATACATGGACGCAATCGCGCGTCTTCGCCCTGGCGTCACGCTTCCGCAAGCCCAAGCGGAGATGGACGCCATCGCCCGCGCGATCGCCGTTGAATCGCCCGGCACCAATGCGGATTGGGGCATCGGCGTTCGCACCGTGCCGGACGATCTGGTCGGCAATTCGCGGCCGACGCTGATTGTGTTACTGGCCAGCGTCGGATTGCTGTTACTGATCGCCTGCGCCAATGTCGCAAATCTTCTGCTGGCGCACGCATCGGCGCGCGAACGGGAAGTTGCGTTGCGCGCGGCGCTGGGGGCAAGCTCCAGCCGTCTTGCGCGTCAATTTTTCACGGAGAGTCTGCTGCTTGCGATTGCCGGCGGATGCGCCGGTCTGCTTATGGCCATCGCGGGTGTTCGGGCCGTACGCGTCTTCGGTCCGGCCAGCGTTCCTCGCATTCAGGAAGTCGCGCTTGACGTTCCGGTGCTGTTCTACACGTTGGCCATCAGCGTCGCCTCCGGTCTGTTGTTCGGAATGGCGCCGGTCCTGCGCATGCGCAAACCGGAATTGGCAACGGCTCTAAAAGAGAGCGGACGCGGCGGTTCGGGCGGCGCTCACGACCGGCGTGGCCGTAACATCCTGGTAATTGCGCAAGTCACTCTTGCGGTAGTGCTGGTCAACAGCGCGGGGTTGCTGATCAAGAGCTTCACGCGCCTCACCAATGTCGATCCCGGATTCCGGACAGAGCGGGTGCTTACCGCGAACATCTCTTTGCCCATTGCACGCTACGTCAAGAGCGCCGACGTCGCTAACACGTTCGATCGCATCCGCGAGATGGCCACGGCGCTGCCGGGCGTGAAGGCCGCCGGCACAACTACAAGCCTTCCGCTAGCCCAGGATTTTGACTACCGGCTGCCATTCCACTTTCTTTCGTCGGCAGGTCCGAAAAATCCGGAAGACCAAACCGCGTGGCATCGAATGGTCAGCCCAGGACTCTTCAGCGCGCTCGGCACGCCAATGATTTCCGGCCGCGACTTCACCGATCGCGATCGCGCCGACGCGCCGCCGGTTGTTATCGTCAACCAAGCGCTGGCGCGCCAATACTGGCCGCAAGGAAATCCCATCGGCCAGAAGCTGCATGCAATTTCCGGCGGCTTTGGCCCACTCGGCCGGATTCTCGCGAGGGACCCGGAAGTGATCGGCGTGGTGGCCGACATCAAGTACTCTGGTCTGGGCCGCAACGCTGAGCCCGCCATTTATTTTCCCAGCCGCCAAGCCCCGTTTGCGAGTATGACGCTGGTGGTCCGCACCGATGCATCGCTCGCGCCCGACGCGCTGATCGGCTCCGTGCGCCGGCAACTTCACGACGTGGACCCCGATCTTCCCATGGCGCACGTTCGCGCGTTGAGCGAACAGGTCACCGAATCGGTCGCCCAGCCGCGGTTCCAGGCTATGCTGCTGGCCGGTTTTTCCGCGCTCGCATTGCTGCTCGGATCGGTGGGAATCTATGGTCTGCTTTCGTATGCGGTGGTCAGCCGAAAGCGCGAGATTGGTATTCGCGCCGCGCTGGGCGGACGCCCCAGGGACATCCTGCGGCTTGTGCTGGCGCAGGGCTTGGCGCTGGTCGCCGGCGGACTGGCGATCGGAATTGCGTTGTCGCTCGCGACCGGCAGATTGCTCGAAAAACTCCTGTTCCAGGTGAAGCCGGCCGACTTCACCACCTACGCGATTGTGTGTGCGTTGTTAGCCGCGGTAGGTTTGCTGGCAGGCTATCTGCCGGCTCGCGCAGCATCGCGAATCGATCCGAGCGACGCTTTGCGCGAAGCGTAACGAACTATAATGGACGAAATGTCCATTAAACTAACTCGCCGCGAAACTGTTCTTGGTCTTTCAGCTTCCGCTGTGTTGTTGGCGCAGACTCCGAACCCACCGCTTCCATCAAGTCCGGACGAAGAGTTGAAAGCGATTCGCGATCAAATTCAGCAGAACCTGCAACAGCTCGACAACGTGAAAGTGCCCATGTCCACCGAACCGGCGGCCCACTTCAAGGCTTGAGAAACTCACATGGCCTCGATTCCCGACGACATTTTCTTCGCCAGCATTACTGAAATTAACCAGAAGCTCAAGGCCAAGGAATTTTCCGCGGTCGAGCTGACCCACGCCTTTTGCGACCGGCTGGAGCGGCTCGGCCCCGGCTACAATGCGCTGGCGCTCTCACTTCGCCAACCGGCGTTGCGTGCGGCGAAAGATGTCGACGGCGACATCAAGCGCGAGCGGTTCCGCGGCCCGGTGCAGGGAATTCCCTTCGGGGCAAAGGATCTGCTGGCATACGAAAAGCATCCCACCACTTGGGGCGCGAAGCCCTATGCCGGCCAGGTCTTCGACTACACCGCCACGACACTCAAGAAGCTGGGGAAGAACGGCGGGATCCTTACGGGCAAACTCGCAATGGTGGAGCTCGCCGGCGGCCCCAGTTATCGTTACGCCAGCGCGTCGCTTACAGGTCCCGGCTTGAATCCGTGGGATCGCACACGCTGGTCGGGGGGTTCATCGAGTGGCTCCGCAATCGCCGTGGCCGCGGGTTTGGTGACGTTTGCACTCGGCTCGGAAACATCGGGATCGATTCTTACGCCCGCCTCGTTTTGTGGAATCACCGGCCTTCGCCCCACTTACGGGTTGGTCAGCCGCTATGGCGCGATGGCGCTCTCCTGGACGCTCGATAAGATCGGACCGCTGTGCCACTCCGCTGAAGATTGCGGCCTGGTGCTGCATGAAATCGCCGGTTCCGACCCCGAAGATCCCACGTCGGCGGGCAAGAGCTTTTACTACGCGCCCGCTTTTGCGCGCACCCTGAAAGAAATCAAAGTAGGCTTCGCTCCAGTGGATTTCGACGAGTGGGCCGAGCCTTCGGCGCGCCCCGATTTCGCCAAAGCGCTCGATACGATTCGCTCGCTGGGCGTGCAAGTTGCCGAAGCCAAGCTGCCCGACCTTCCGTATGGTCCGGTGATTGGCGCCATCATCTCCGCTGAAGGCGCGACAATTTTCGAATCGCTTATCAAAAGTGGAAGGGTGAATGAGCTGGCGGATCAAAGGCAGATCGCCGGGCTGAAGGCCGGCCTCGAAATTCCGGCCAAGGATTATCTGAAGGCCATGCGCATCCGCAGCCTGATCCAACAAGGGTTCCGCGACCTTCTGGCGGACATCGACGTGCTGATTGCGCCCGCACGCCTGACGCCCGCGCCCAAAATAACACAGCCCCTGGATCGGCCCGCCAGCGATCGTCCAATACCAAAGGATCGCGGGCTCACGGCGCTCATTCCAGCCGGCAATCTGGCGGGTCTGCCGGCGCTTTCGCTGCCCTGCGGCTTTGCGGACGGAATGCCGATGTCCATCCAATTGGTGGGCCGGCCATTTTCCGAAAACACGCTGCTGAGCATCGGAAAGGCATTCCAGGAACGCACCGATTGGCACAAGAAACGGCCGCCAGCTAACTCGTGACGCTAGAGCCCAGGCACGACCACTCGTAACGCTGCCGCCCCCACCGCGCCGGTCAAAGCCGGCATAACCGCTGTTGCCGCTCCCCTCTGTTGATACTCACTGTCGATGGCGTGATAGCCCAGGTAAACGAATGCGCCCGCGGCCACTGCTAGAAATCCAATGGTCCAGTTGATTCCCATATGAGGGGCCAGAAAAACGGCAAGGATTCCTCCGGCCAGCATCATCGATTGCGCCGCCGCAGCGCCCAGCATTGCTTTCCATTGCGATCCCAGCGCCGCCATCAGAATCACGCCCAGCGCCAAGCCCTCTGGAAGTTTGTGGATGCCGATGCCCAAGAGAAAAGCAAGTCTCAGGCTCTCAAATCCTTTTTGTTGCGACACCGCCAGGCTCCATCCATCGAAGAAACTGTGCAGGCTGGCGGCTATCAACAGAGGTGCCGCGAAGCCATGCAATTTGCGTCCGCAATTGTCGTGATCGTGCGTGTGCGAACAAACCGGGCACACCGCGTAGACATGATGATCGATCCACCACAGGACCGCGAATCCCGCCAGCATGCCCGCGCCGCCGCCGATCCAGCCATAATGATCGGCAATTTCCGGGAGAATCCAGGCCACTGCGATGCCGACCAGGACGCCGCCGCTGAACGGCAGAAATCGCTGCGATATCGACGGCACTTCGGCCAGGCGGATTCCTGCGAATGCTCCTACCAAAGTGAGCGCGATCAGGTAGACGAGAGTGGGATAGAGGCCGGTCAATCCAGAATCTTCCACTCCAATGTAACGTAAGCTTCGTGGTAAAGTCGGAAGTTTCATGCGGTTGTTCGTGCTGCTGATTTTTTCCGCGGTCCCGGCGCTATGCCAAACCAACTATGAAATCCAGGTGTACGGCGGCGAGACAGTGGCGCCGCATCGCACCATGGTGGAATTGCACAGCAATTTCACTTTCCAGGGGACGAAGATTTACGAAGACGGCCTGTATCCCACCAATCACGCGTTGCACGAAACCATTGAGATCACGCACGGCTTCAACAAGTGGTTTGAGACCGGCTTCTACATTTTCACCAGCGCGCGCGCCGAGACCGGTTGGGATTACGTTGGCAGCCATATCCGGCCGCGCTTTCGCGCACCCGAGTCCTGGCGTTTGCCGGTGGGCCTGAGCATCTCGAATGAGATCGGATATCAGCGCCGGCAGTTCTCGACATCGTTGTGGGATTGGGAAATCCGGCCGATCGTCGACAAGCAATTGGGCCGCTGGTATCTTTCATTCAATCCAACTTTCGATCGCGCGCTGCAAGGGCCGGAAACCAAGCGCGGGTTTCAGTTTTCCCCGAATTTCAAAGTAGGCTACGACTTCACCAAGAGAATAGCGGGCGGCGTGGAGTACTACGGAGCGCTAGGCCCAGTCACCGGATTCGATCGTCTGCACGATCAGCAGCAGCAGATCATTCCATCGATCGATTTGAATCTGTCGCCAAATTGGGAATTCAACGCCGGCGTCGGTGTCGGAGTAACGCAGGGCACGGATCACCTATTGGTGAAGATGATTATCGGCTACCGGTTCAAACTTTAGTGATTTTTACCCTCAAGCCCAGCAACTCCGCCAGTTGCTCAAACTCGCTTATCCATTCGCTGTCGCCCTTTTCCCGCATCTGCGGGTAAACCTTCTCGAGCACGCTGTAGCAATGGTTTTGCAGCGACCACAGGACCAATGGAAAGGGCAGCGACCGGGCCGCCGCCACCAGCTCGCGAAATTTCCGCAGACCCTCGAGATCCGCCGGGTTCTCGAAAAACACCGCTGAACTTCGCTCAATGTTCCGCCGGAGAATCATCTCCAACTCTTCAGTGTCCAGCGGCGCATCCGCCACGCGAACGTCTTCCAATACTCCCTGAATCTGATCGAGGTTCAATTCGTCGGCATGCAGAGCGCGCCGCAACATGGCGTTCAACGCAAGTTCGGCGGTGACTTTTATTCCTCTCGGAACCGGAATGTTCAAATCGCGCATGAACCGCAGCAGCGCCGACTGGTTCTCGTACAACTGGCGGAAGGCGGCCTCGTTGGCCCGCAAGGCCGGCTTCAGAATCTCCTGTAAGACCTTGCGTTGTTCATCCCGGAAAAGGTTCTTCAGGGAGTAGGTGTGTCTTCCAAAACCCTGATCGATGAGATGAATTGTGGCGGCGATATCGGCGCTTGCAAATGCGTCCTGCACAGATTTGGCGAGATCGCGGTAGGCATCTTCACCCGTGAACGTGGCGACGCCGCCATGCACGTTGTGATCGCCAAAGTGAATTACGCCGAACATCAGGATTTCCGAGTCTTGCGTGATCCCGGATGTGAACTTCGCTTTACCGAAAGCCAACCGCGATTTTCCCGAGCGCTTCGACCGGTAATGTTTGTTCTCCACGGAGTAACAATAAATCTGCGTGGTTTCCGAATACTTCTCGAACAGAGAGCTGATCGCGTAATGCGCGCCCAGCGTGGACAGGTCCACCATGGCCGGTTTGACGAACTTCGCGTAGATGGCCGCGCCGTCCGCGTGTTCCGGAACATTGCTTTTGGCCAGGGCCAGTTTTTCCAGAAAGCGCTGCTCCAGGGCGTCGCCGAAAAGTTCCTGCGCCAGTTGCACAACGCGTCCGGCATACTCGATCACCTGCACGGTCTCGATGCCCGACAGCTCATCGAAGAACCAGCCGCAACTGGTGTACATCAGCATGGCGTGGCGCTGCAATTCAAGCAGCTTCCAAACCGTGACGCGATCGGCCCGCTGCAGACTCTTGCGCCTGAAATTGACCGACGCAAATCTTTCAAGACTCTCAGGCGAGCGGTCCAAAATCACGCGAATGTAGTCGTTCCGCGCGGCCCATGGGTCCTTAATATACCGTGCCGCAGCCCTCTCATAATGGGGCGCAACTTCATCGCGCAGCCAATCCAGCGCATCGCGTAGCGGTCCACGCCATTCCTGATTCCAGTCCGGATGCCCGCCGGAATTGCAACTACAGTTCGCGCTCCAGCGTCCCATGCCGTGCACACAGCTCCAGGCCGTATTCTCGAAGATCTCTACTTCGTGCACCGGCGGATGGCGCTCCAGATATTCGGCGTAATTGGTCACCTTCGCGAGACCGTTGGATTCGATGTAGTCGAGCGCGTAGGCCAGCGCCATATCGCCGTGCGCATGATGATGCCCGTAAGTTTCACCGTCGGTTGCGATGTGCGCAAGTTGCGGCCAATCGCGTTGATCGGAGAAGCCGTCCAGCAGCCGGCGCGCGAAATGTTCGCCGTTGTTTAGCAAGCCTTCAAACGCCACGGCGCGCGCAATGGGGCCGTCGTAGAAGAAAAGATTCATGACGCGCCCGGAAGGAAGTTTCAGCAAATATGCGCGGGTTGGATCTATGCGGTCGCCGCTCACGTCTTCGCCGTTCAGGGTCTTGGCCTGCGATGGCGCAAGGATCGTGTAACGGATGCCCTGCTCCGCCATCATGTCCAGCGTCTCCACGTCGACGGCTGTTTCGGGCAGCCACATTCCTTCCGGATCGCGGCCGAAGCGGCGTCGAAAATCGACGATGCCCCAATGCACTTGCGTGAGTTTGTCTCGCGAATTCGCGAGGGGCATGATCATGTGGTTGTAGCACTGCGCGATCGCCGACCCGTGCCCGGAAAAGCGCTGGATGCTGGCGCGGTCCGCATCCAGGATGTCCCGATACGTTTCGGGAACTTTTTCCTGAAGCCAGGAGAGCAGCGTCGGGCCGAAATTGAAATTGATGGCCGCGTAATTATTGACGATCTTCGCGATGCGGCTCTCGCCATCCAAAATGCGAGAGGCGCCGTTGGGCGCGTAGCACTCGGCGGTGATGCGCTCGTTCCAGTCGTGATAGGGAGAGGCGGAGTCCTGCATTTCGATGGCTTCCAGCCAAGGATTCTCACGAGGCGGTTGATAAAAATGTCCGTGGACGCACAAGTAGCGCATAGTGGGTTTCTAGTTGTAGACGCGGATGAACCGATTTTTTGAACGCCTATTCCGCGGGCTTCATCATGACGGCGGTGCCGTAGCACAGCACTTCCGTAACGCCCTGCATGATCTCGGTGGCGTCATAACGGACACCGACGATGGCCTTGGCGCCCATCTGCGCGGCGTGCTGGGTCATGCGCTGGAATGCGTGCGCGCGGGTTTCCTCGCAGAGATTCGTGAACAAGGAAATGTCGCCGCCCACCAGCGTCTGCAGGCTTGCGCCGACCGTGCCGAAGATGGAGCGCGAGCGAACGATGATGCCGCGCACGACGCCGAGATAGCGTTCAATCCGGTAACCATCGAGCGTAAATGTGGTGGTCACCATGTGCGTATCCACTGCGGGGAGCTGTTCTTCCATGTCTCTCGAATTATCCCTTTCGGCTTATCCTTTCAAACCAGCCATGACCCCGCGCATGTAGGCCAGGCTTTTTTGCAT
>DATDHK010000052.1:0-9213 GCA_036521635.1 Bryobacteraceae bacterium
TTTATTCCGACGACATGAACGACCGCAAGACCCTGCGCACGGACCTCAACGTGTTCGCCGACTTTCAGCCGAAATTGCCGGAAAGCTACCGCCAGTCGCCGTATTTGATTCTGGGGAATATTCAGCCCGCGCTGCAGCGCAGCGTGCGCGAGCAGATGAATGGCTTGCGCCTGGCGGGCGGCGACACCATGAACTATTGGATCGCAGACTATCGCGCGGAATTGCTGGAAACAATTCGCACCTGGGATTTTCTGCTTATCAACGACGCGGAAGCGCGCATGCTGTCGGGTGAAAACAATTTGAAGCGGGCGGCCACTAAGATTTTCGAGATGGGTCCGCACACGCTGGTCATCAAGCGCGGTGAGTATGGCGCTATTCTGTTTCATCGCGATAAACATTTCATGGTGCCCGGATATCTGCTGGAAAAAGTTTTCGACCCCACCGGCGCGGGCGACTGCTTTGCCGGCGGCTTCATCGGATATCTTGCCGAGAAGGGGTTCGATCTGAAAGCCGGACACATCGACAATAAGGAACTCAGCCGCGCTGTGATTTACGGGTCCGTGCTGGGCAGCTTCTGCTGCGAGAAATTCGGCGTGGATCGTTTTCGAACACTGACCCGGGCGGACATCGACGCCCGTTTCAACGAGTTCCGGACCTGCACAGAATTTTGAAATACGCACGTCTCGAAATAGTCCCGGCATTCTTGTTCCTGGCGGTTCTCAGCGCCGCGGCCACAAACTATGTAAATCAATTCGGTTGGACTTTGTTTTATGGCGACGCCGAGTCGCACTTGAATATAGCTCGGCGTGTCGTGGATTCTCGGACTCCCGGATACGATCAACTCGGCACGGTCTGGCTGCCGTTGCTGCACGTATTGACACTTCCGCTGGCGGGTAACGATCGCTGGTGGCGCAGCGGTCTGGCGGGCGCAGTTCCATCGTCGGCCTGCTTTGTGCTCGCAGGCATTTTTCTCTTCGCGGCCATGCGCCGGGCCGCAAAGTCGTCCGCGGTTGCCTGGGCCGCTCTCGGATTGTTCGCGCTGAATCCGAATCTTCTCTATTTGCAGTCGACGCCCATGATGGAACCGGTGTTCCTCGCCGGATTCATGGCGCTGCTGTATTTCACCATCCTCTTTCGCGACACTCAGTCATTTTGGGTGGTCCTTGGAGCAGCGCTGGCAAGCCTGGCCGCATCGCTTTCCCGTTACGATGGATGGTTCGTCATTCCTTTTGTGACTCTATATTTCGTGCTTGCAGCTCGACGCCGGAAATTTGTGACGGCCGCGATTTTCGCAGCGATTGCCGCACTCGGGCCGCTGTATTGGCTGGGACACAACTGGTGGCTCTACAATAATCCGCTCGAGTTTTACAACGGACCCTACTCGCCGAAAGCCATCTACCAGCGTGCGCTCGCTCAAAAGATGGACCCCTATCCTGGCGATCGCGATTGGCGAAAGGCTTGGCTGTTCTTTCGGACCGCGGCGTGGCTATGCACCGGATGGGGCGCAATGCTCGCGGGTGCAATGGGTTTGGGCAGCGTGATTCGCAAGCGTCTCTTCTGGCCGGTATTCCTGGTATCGCTGCCGCCCATGTTTTATCTTTGGAGCATGCACGCGGGCCAGATCCCAATCTTTGTTCCGCAGCTTTGGTTCAATAGCTACTACAACACACGCTATGCTCTCTCGGTGCTGCCGCTATTGGCGATCGCGGGTGGATGTATTCCGCTGTTGGCCGGCAACAGGCTGCGGCCCCTCATCGCGGTTGCCGTCATTGTAGTGGGTGCGATGCCGTGGCTGATCCATCGCAAGCCGGACGACTGGATCTGCTGGAAGGAATCGCAGGTCAACTCGGAATCCCGCCGCGCCTGGACGCGCGACGCTGCCCGATTCATGCATAACCAATACCGGCCGGGCGAGGGCATCTTCACCAGCCTCGGAGATCTCGCCGGAATTCTGCGCGAGGCCGGAATTCCATTCCGTGAAGCATTGCAGGAAGGCAACGAACCGGCGTGGATGGCGGCGACAACGCGTCCGGATTTGTTTTTACATGAAGAATGGGCAATCGCGATCTCCGGCGATCCTGTCGCCACCGCGGTGCAGCGCGCAACGTTCAAAAACGGACCGCGTTATCATCTGGTACACGCCAGCATGCTCAAGGGCGCGCCGGTGATCGAGATCTATAAGCGGGACTGAGAAATGAATATTCCCTTCACCAAGGCGCATGGCGCGGGAAACGATTTTCTATTGACCTGGGCCGAAAAAATTCCAGGCGGCAGCGATCTTCAAGCCATCGCACGTGCGATTTGCGGCCGGCATAGTGGAATCGGCGGCGACGGGTGGATGTTGGTGCGGGACGCCGGCATTCGTCTCTTCAATGCGGATGGCAGCGAGGCAGAAATTTCCGGCAACGGCACGCGGTGCGCCGCCGCGTTACTGATCGATTCAGGCCCCGCGTCGAATGAGATAACCATAACCACCGGCGCCGGCCCCAAGCACCTGCGTCTCATCGAGCGCACCGGCCGCCGCTTTCTATTTGAAATGGACATGGGTCGGCCGGTCTTTCGGGAAGATCAAATACGATACGCGTTGCCGCTCAAGAATAGTTCGCAAGAGGTGACTATTCTGGACGTCGGCAATCCGCAATGTGCCGTTCTAGTGGACCGCATCCCGGAGGACTGGAAAGCACTGGGCGCCGAGATTGAAGCGCATCCGCATTTTCCAAAGCGCACCAACGTGTCCTTCGTTCGCGCCGTGGATGCGCATACAATCGAAGCCCGCTTCTATGAGCGGGGCGCCGGGGTGACGCTGAGTTCCGGCACGGGGTCGACAGGTGCGGCAGTCGCAGCAGTCCTTCGAAAAGTGGTGCAGAGTCCGGTGCGAATAATTACCGAGGGTGAGGATTTGCAGTTACGGTGGGACGATTCGGTGTACCTGACCGGACCGGCAGAGATCGTTGGAGCAGGCGAATTTTATTTCGGCGCAAAAGCCGCTTCCTGACCGTCGCGGCTGGGTAACGCCTAGTCTGACGCCTGGCGTAGCGCGGCCACATCGGCAATGTCCTGAGGCCGACCCGCAGCGAGCTTCGCCGCGATCAGGTCGTTCCGCGAAACGAAAAGGCCACAAGGCCGCTTTCAGAGGCGATGACGCCTTCCACCCAGTTGTCCAAGCGCGATCAAAATCGACGCCAGGAATTTCAGAG
The DNA here is from genome assembly GCA_036521635.1 of Bryobacteraceae bacterium. Taxonomy (GTDB): domain Bacteria; phylum Acidobacteriota; class Terriglobia; order Bryobacterales; family Bryobacteraceae; genus Palsa-89. The sequence continues at coordinate 3,198 of DATDHK010000052.1, forward strand.
AGAATGTCCACCTTCACCAGTGCGGCATATACCGCAGCAGCATTCTCGGTATCTGGTCTAATGAGCGATCGATATCTTTGGTCGCCGTGGCTGCGCGTGGAACGACACAGCATAGCCGCCTACGATCCGATATTTAACGCTCTGGGAATTGAAGATGGACAAGAGTTCTTTCAAGCGTCGAACATGTTGCCAGTCCCGACACTGATCGGCCTTCAAGGCATCGAAGCTTGAGTATTTACCGACGACCTTGTCCATGCGTCCGTTTGTAACACGAGGGCGCACAATTTGTCTAGAAATATGGTTTGATTGCGGCGAATTCGTTTTCAAACTCGCCGATGATGGTTGGCAACCGATCGCCCAAGCCAAGCGATTCAAGCGTAGGCCCCTCATCGCCTAGCTGATCTTCGAAGAGCCTGACGGAAATTCCAATTCCTCTTACATATCGGTCCGCTGCCTGCAAAACCATGCTCAAGCTTAGTTCGCCCGGATCGAGTAGCGTGGGATCCAGTTTCGAATCGGTGTGATAACGCACCGCCATCTGGATCGGTTCCGGCAGGTTCCAAACCGCCAATGCTTCGGCCGACAACTCCGCGTGGGTGATGCCCAGCAGCTCGCTCTCGGCTTCTATTGGATCCTTCCCACTTTTATGGCACACGGCCGCGATCTGCTCGTATTCTTTCGGCAAACCTACAGCCACCAGCAACTGGCCGAGATCGTGGAACAGCCCGGCGGCGAAAGCGCCCTCCGCGTAATTTGTAGCCCGACGTTGCGTCACTACGTCCGCAAGAATAGCTACGGCCACAGAATGAAGATTGAACTGATTCATGGACCAGCCGGCCGGAGTTTTCACCTGGGTCCACATTCGCGCCACCGACATGCTGAGCGTCGCGTTGCGCAATTTGGCGAGCCCCAGCAGCGCAATGGCATGCCGGATAGAGTTGACAGTTCCGCGCAGCCCATACAGCGCCGAGTTCACCAGACGCAGAATATTCCCCGCCAGCACCGTGTCCTTCTCAATCAGGTCCGCGAGCTTCGCGAACGACACATCCTCGTGCGCCAGGCTGGCCATCAAACGATTCAGGATCGGGGAGAAGGGCGGAAGTTTTCCTAACGCCACCAGGGCCCTATCCTTTACGTTCGGCGCATTCACGGAAGCAGTCACATTTTTCATATCGGCAGGGCCGCGCAAATATTAGGACTCGCGCCAGCGCCTTGCGGCCTTCCTGTACCATGGAACTGTCGTCTCTATGGATTCGCCCGCCGCTATCTCGGTACGTAATCTGCGGAAAATATACGGCGCGAAGGCGGCCGTCGACGGTCTGGACCTGGAAGTTCCACGAGGTTGTTTTTTTGGATTCCTCGGCCCAAATGGCGCCGGCAAAACCACTACCATACGCATGCTGATGGGGCTTGCTCCGCCCACTTCCGGCAGCATCGAACTGCTGGGACTGCCGATGCCGGAGCGGGCCATCGAGGTTAAGCAACGCATCGGCCTGGTACCCGACGAATCGCTGCTGTTCGATCATCTCACCGGCCTCGAGTTCACCGAATTCGTGGGCCGCATGTACGGTCTGGCGCGGCCGTTGGCGCGCGAACGTGCGCGCGAGTTGCTAGCTTTGTTCGAGCTGGACGGTGAACCCAGAAAGCTGATTGGCGATTATTCCAAAGGCATGCGGAAGCGGGTGGCGATGGCTGCGGCGCTGATCCATCGTCCCGAGTTGTTTCTGCTGGACGAGCCGTTCGAAGGCGTCGACGCGGTCGGCGCAAGGTTGATGAAAGAAATTCTTCTGGAACAGGTCCGGCACGGCGCAACCATGTTTCTCACCTCGCACGTGCTCGAAGTAGTGGAGCGCTTGTGCGACCGCGTCGCCATCATCCACGACGGCAAGATGGTGGTGTCGGGAACGATGGCCGAATTGCGCACTGGAACGGAAACGCTGGAAGATGTTTTTGTGCGTGTAGTGGGCGCGGAGCGGCAGGCCGAGAGTCTCGGCTGGTTATAGCGCATGGGAAAACAGGTCCGCGCAATTGTCTGGGCGCAGTGGCGCACGCTTCGTAATTACCTGCCGCGCTCGAACAAAATCACATTCTGGCTGACCGGGCTGTTCGGCCTGGTCTGGTACGGCGGTTTCGCCTTCCTCGCCGTGTTCGCGGCCATCCTTTTCTCCAAGGCGGATGAGCTCACCTTTATCCACACGGTGCTTCCAACCGTGCTGCTGGTCTGTTTTCTCTATTGGCAGTTCATCCCCATTCTGATGGCCTCCATGGGATCGTCGCTCGAGATCAAAAAGCTGCTGGTCTATCCGATTCCCCGCGGGAAGCTTTTTACGCTGGAGGTCCTGCTGCGCATCTCGACCGGCGCCGAAATGCTGTTGCTATTAACGGGCGTGGGCGTGGGACTTTTGCTGAATCCAGGCATCCCATTGTGGGGACCGTTCCTGTTGATCTTTTTCGTGGCTTTCAATTTGTTTTGTTCGGCTGGCGTGCGGGATTTACTGGTCCGCCTGATGGCTCGCAGGCGCATTCGCGAAATCACGGCCCTGCTATTCGTGTTGGCCGCGGCGCTTCCGCAGGTTTTGATGTTAGCCGGATTCCAAAAGCACATCCGTCTATTCTTCACCAAGGACCCGTCGCCATTTTGGCCCTGGACTGCCGCCGGACGCCTCGCGCAAGGAGAATTCTCCTGGATAGCCGCCGGAGTGCTGTTGGCGTGGACTGCCGCCAGCTACGTCTTTGGCAGGTGGCAATTCGAGCGTGGCCTGAACTTCGATTACGGAGCAGCCGCCTCTCAAGGCGCCTCCTCGGGAGCCAAGACCAGCCGGCTGGAATGGTTCTACCGGCTGCCAAGCGCGCTACTTCCCGATCCGCTGGGCGCTCTCATCGAAAAGGAATTGCGCTTCCTGAGCCGATCGGCAAGATTCCGGCTGGTGTTCATGATGGGATTCTCGTTCGGGTTTCTGATCTGGGTTCCCATGGCGTTTGGCCGCGCCTCCACGCCGCACTCCATGGTTTCGGACAACTACCTTACGTTCGTCAGCGTGTACGCGCTGCTGTTGTTGAGCGATGCATTGTTCTGGAATTCTTTCGGATTCGATCGCAGCGCCGCGCAAGTATACTTTCTGGCGCCGCTGAAATTGTCCACCGTGCTGGTTGGAAAAAACATTACCGCCGCGTTCTTCGTGCTGATCGAGATCTGCGCCGTCTCCACGGTTTGCGCGCTGCTTCGCCTTCCGCTATCGGTTATCAAAATTCTGGAAGCCGTCACAGTCACAATCGTGGTGACGATGTTCCTGCTCTCGATCGGAAATCTCAGCTCGGTCTACAGCCCGCGCGCGGTGAACCCGGTAAAGTCTTTCCGGAGCGCGGCCAGCGGCCGCATGCAGGCAATGTTGATGCTGACGTTTCCACTTGCGCTGACGCCAGTGTTGCTGGCGTATCTGGCGCGCTACGCCTTTGAATCCGAGTGGGCGTTCTTCGGCGTTCTGTTGGTTGGAATCGCCGTTGGCGCCCTTGTCTATTGGTATTCCATGGGTTCCGCGGTGACGGCAGCCGAGCAAAGAAAAGAGCAGATCATTGCTGCGCTCAGCCGTGGAGAAGGACCGATCGGGGGCTGATGGGTTCCGACTCCGTTTGCAAATTCTGTCAGATCGCATCGCATATGCTACCCTCCTACAGCGTGTTCGAGGATTCCATTTCGCTTGCCTTCCTGGACAACCGCCCGCTTTTCCCCGGTCACGTTTTGCTGGTTCCCAAGCAACATTTCGAAACACTGGGGGATCTTCCAGCGGATTTGAGCGGCGGATTTTTCCGCAACGTGCAATTGCTGGCCCAGGCGGTGGAGCGGGGCATGCAGGCGGAGGGAACGTTTGTGGCGATCAACAATCGTGTCAGCCAAAGCGTTCCGCACTTGCATGTACACATTGTTCCGCGCCGAAAGAAAGACGGACTACGCGGGTTTTTCTGGCCGCGCAACGCTTACAAAGATGAGGCCCAAATGAAGGACGCCCAATCCGCAATCGCGCGCTTTTGCGGGACAGGATGGCATCCTGCCGCCGATTGAAAATCGGCTCGCGCTGTGGAAGCGTCATCGGACAGGCCGATTTTCAATCGGCGGCAGGTTACCAACCTCCCCACACGGATTATCCGTGCTCGCAGCAGTTTATCCAACAATGGAAACTCCCGATCCAGATACGCATTCCCTTCCTCGAACAGCCTGCCCTGCTTGCCGCCCCGCATCCCACCACCCGACTTCTCCCCATAACCCGAGTAAAGTTTGTCAACCACCTCCATCCCTTCCACCACCTTTCCGAACGGCGCAAAACCGTCGGCATCCTGGCGCGGCTGATCGATCACATTGATGTAGATTTGCGTCGTGCGCGCATTAGGGCCAGTCATGGCGAAGGCAAACGTGCCGCGAGCGTTGCGCGCGCGAGCCGGATCGTCGGGAAACGATTCGTTCCTCCAAATCTGCGCGATCCGCGGGTCGCCCGCGATTCCGAATTGCGCGAAGCGGCCGGCGATGACCCGATAGAAGCGCGAGTCGTCATAGAAGCCCGACTCAACCAAATGATAGAAGCGGTCCGCGCCGAGCGGGGCCAATGCCCGGGTAATTTCGAGGGTGAAGCTGCCCTTAGTGGTGTCTATCTTTACGCGATAGATTTCAGGAACTGGCCGATCGCGGACAGGCTGGGCCCGCGCGCCAATGGCGAGCAGACCCAATATTGCGATAGCGCAGAACTTCGTCAGAAGTACAACTTCATGCCGAACTGGATAATGCGCGGATCGCGCGCCGCCGTGACGAAGCCATACGTCGATGCTAGCCGCGTGGCGCCGATGGTCGCCCAGTTCGTGTGATTGAAGATGTTGAAGAACTCCGCGCGGAACTGCAGCCGGGTGCTCTCGTTAAACCGGAAATTCTTGAAGGCCGACATGTCCCACTTCTGGAAGCCGGGGCCACGGATAAGGTTGCGCCCCGCATTGCCCGGGCGAACTTGTCCGGTGGGCACATTGGCGAAGCAAGCCGTGTTGAACCACTGAGTCATTGTGTGCGGCGCGTTCGAGTTCGGATCGCAGACCGCGTCCGCCCGCGTCCCGGCCTGGCTCGACCCGAGGATGCCCAGTCCACCGGGATCCAAGCCCACGGTGCCGTCGGATTCGTTGAACGGCAAGCCGCTGGCGAACGAGGCGATGCCGGATACCTGCCAGCCCGCCAACGTGTATTTAACCACCCCTTTACTGGCCTTCAACCACGGAAGCTGGTAGTTCCAGTTGGCGGTCAGCACATGCGTGCGATTGTATGGCGACAGTCCGTAATCGCCGCGGCGATTGTAGAAATTCATCGGGGCGGCGACGTCGGTACCGGCATCGGTGAGCGCCTTCGCGAAGGTGTAGTTGATCTTGAAAAAGCCGTTGCCCGCGAAGCGTTTCTGCAACGACGCTTGAAGAGAATTGTAATTCGAGTTAAACCACGTCTCGATGGCGTTGATGGATCCGTATCCGCGATAGGGGCGAAGCGCGTTCAGCTTCGGGTCCGTGGTGCGGTTGAACGGAGTGTTCGCGTCGGTGATGCCGGCGGCAACGCCCGCGCCTACGGGAATTTCATTGATGTCCGGCTCGCCGATCAAATGCGTGCCCTTGGCGCCGAAATAGCCGATGTCGACAATGGTCCCCCTGGCGAATTCCTGCTGAACATCGAAGCTCCACTGTTGAACGTAGGGCGTCTTGTACGGAGTGGGTAAGCCGTTCAGCGTGGGAGGAGCCGGCGATACGAAGAGCGTGCCGCCCGCCGGACTCGAAAAGTTCGTGTTGTTGATGGTGATGGTCTGCACCGAGGACGGGTTGGTAAACACGGTGTTTTCGTAAATGCCAACTTGCGGAAAATCGTAAGCGTACCCGTAGCCGCTGCGGATGGCGGTCTTGCCGGCGCCGAACGGATCCCAAGAGAATCCGATGCGAGGCGCAAAATTGCCGTTATTCTCGTTGGCAACCTTGCTTCCAAACGGCGAGTTTTTGTTGT
>DATDHK010000053.1:0-2875 GCA_036521635.1 Bryobacteraceae bacterium
ATTCCGAAAAACAAAACCGGCGTATCGCCGACGGTGAGATTACTCCCGCGTGCGCGCAGGTTTGTCCGGCGCAGGCTATTGTGTTCGGCGACATCAACGATCCCAAGAGCCGGGTGGCGCAGATGAAGGCGCAGGCCCGGAATTACAGCCTGCTTGAAGAATTGAATACGCGGCCCCGCACGACGTATCTGGGCCGCTTGCGGAATCCCAATCCGGAGATCGAGAGAGGTTAGAGCTTGAAGACGGAAGACATCGAGCAGAAAGCGATTGACCCAGGTCCCGATAAAATTATCGCGCCGGGATTTACGTACGGCTCGGTCACCGACAAAATCGCCAACGTCGTTCTGCGCCCGATCAGTACGACGCCGAAACAATGGTGGATCAGTTTGTTTATCGCGTTCTGCGCGATGCAGGGCCTGCTGGCGGGCGCCTTCTGGCTGTTCTACAAAGGCGTCGGCGTTTGGGGCATCGTAATTCCGGTGGCGTGGGGATACGCCATCGTCAACTTCGTCTGGTGGATCGGTATCGGCCACGCCGGCACGCTGATCTCCGCGATTTTGCTGCTGCTGAAGCAGGACTGGCGCACGTCCATTAATCGATTCGCCGAAGCGATGACGCTGTTCGCCGTGGCGCAGGCCGGCATGTTTCCGATCTTGCACCTGGGCCGGCCGGTGCTGGCCTACTGGCTGATGCCATATCCCAACTCGATGTACCTTTGGCCGAACCCGCGCAGTCCGCTGGTGTGGGACGTCTTCGCGGTGTCCACGTATTTAACCGTTTCGCTGATCTTCTGGTACATCGGCCTGGTTCCCGACTTGGCGACCATGCGCGACAAGGCGCAGACAAAATGGCAGAAGATTGCGTTCGGCATGGCGGGGCTTGGCTGGCGCGGATCCGCCAGACACTGGGCGCGTTACCAGATGGCTTACCTGCTGCTCGGCGGGTTGGCAACGCCGCTGGTGGTTTCAGTTCACACCGTGGTCAGCTTCGACTTCGCAATCAGCTTGATGCCCGGCTGGCACACTACGATTTTCCCGCCCTACTTCGTCGCGGGCGCGATTTATTCCGGATTCGCGATGGTGATGACCCTTGCCATCCCGGCCCGAAAATGGTTCAACCTGCAAGATCTGATTACGACCCGGCATCTGGATGCGTGCGCGAAGTTGATGCTCGGCACCGGATTGATTGTGGCTTACGGTTACGGGATGGAAGCGTTCATGTCGTGGTACAGCGGCAATCCGAACGAGATGTTCATGTATCACAACCGCGCCACCGGACCGTACATGTTGTTCTTCTGGTCCTTGATTCTGTGCAATATTCTGATTCCGCAATCGCTGTGGTCGGCCAAGGTGCGCCAAAATGTTCCAGCGCTTTTCTTCGTGTCGCTGGTGATCAACGTGGGAATGTGGCTGGAGCGGTTTATTATCGTCATCACGAGTTTGCATCGCGATTTTCTGCCATCCGCATGGGGCATGTATTATCCGACGCAATGGGATTGGGCGGTATTTTTTGGAACCATCGGATTCTTCCTGGTTCTCATGATTTTGTTCGTTCGCGTGCTGCCGTCGATTTCCATTTTCGAAGTGCGTGAGGTGCTGCATCATCTGGCGCCGCACGTCTTAGACGATGGAAAGCACTCGCCGAAACCCGCGCACGGAGATTAGAGCTATGAGCGAGACCTACTGGGATAGACACGGGTTGTACGGCATCATGGCCGAGTTCGAGGACCCGGAACAATTGATCGAGGCCGCGAAACGAACCTACGCCGCCGGCTATCGCAAGATGGACGCCTACTCTCCGATGCCCGTGGAAGGCTTGGCGGAAGCAATCGGATTTACGCGAAACTGGGTGTCTGCCGTGGTTTTGGCGGGCGGGTTGGCTGGCTGTTTCGGCGGCTTCGGACTGTTGTACTGGATCGCCGAAATCGCCTATCCGCACAATATCGGCGGCCGGCCCTTCAATAGCTGGCCGATGTGGATTCCCATCACGTTTGAATGCACCGTGCTGTTGGCCGCGCTGAGCGCGGTGGTCGGGATGCTCGCGATGAACAAGCTGCCCATGCCGTATCATCCGGTGTTCAACGTGCCTGCGTTCGCCAAGCACGCGTCGGTGGACCGCTTCTTCCTGTGCATCGAGGCGTCCGATCCGAAGTTCGATCGGGAGCAGACCAAGGCGTTCCTCAAGGAACTCAACCCCGAAGAGGTGGCTGAAGTTGATAAGTAAGATTCACATTTGCGTAGGGGTGGTCATGTTCCTGTCGTTGGCGGCCTGCCGCAACGACATGCACGATCAGCCGCGCTACAAGCCGCTGGCCTCGGCGGAATTTTTCAGCGACCATCGGGCCGCGCGTCCGCAAGTGGATGGAACCGTCGCGCGCGGCCATCTGCGCATCGACGAAGCGCGCTACACGGGCAAAATCGCGGGCGAGGACATCGATCAATTTCCGATTCCGATCACGAAGGCGGATATCGAGTGGGGACAGACGCGCTTCAATATTTACTGCACGCCGTGCCACGGACGGCTGGGCGACGGAAACGGGATGGTGGTGCTGCGCGGGTATCGGCAGGCGGCCACTTATTATTCGGACAAATTGATGAAAGCGCCGGTGGGCCACTTCTTCGACGTGATCACCAATGGGTTCGGCGCAATGCCGAGTTATGCTTCGCGCCTCGACCCGGACGATCGCTGGCGGGTGATCGCGTACATACGCGCGCTGCAGTTGAGCGAATCGGCCAAGCTCACCGATGTGCCGGCGGACAAGCGTCAGGATTTGCCGGTTGAGCCTGCGCCGCGTGGGATTGCTCCGGCGAGTGCTGCGGCTCCGGCCCCACAAGGAGCGCGGCAATGACGCCCAGCGACACTCTCCGTCCGCAAA
>DATDHK010000054.1:0-6861 GCA_036521635.1 Bryobacteraceae bacterium
ATGTTGTTTACAATTAGCTAACATCTTGCGAACACTACCTCAAATTCACACTGACGTGAATATCGGCGGCTCAACTAAAAAAATGTATGGCAGAATAGTCTAAGTGAGTAAAGTTTATTTTGAAAACGGACGAAATCAGTGGCTATGAAAAAAGTCTCACTTACTCGGGTTAAGCTGCTTCTCGCATTCACAGTCTTCACGACAGGGGTGTTCGCTCAGTCGGACACGGCGGTCTTATTTGGTCTCGTAAAGGACCCGTCGGGTGGATCTATCGCCGGCGCAAAGGTTGTCGCGCACAACCAGGCGACTGGCGCGCAACGGGAATTGGAAACGGATGCCAAGGGTCTTTACTACTTCACATTGTTGCCGCCCGGCAACTATGAGCTGACGGTGGAGTCGCAGGGCTTCAAGGCCTATCGCAATCCAGTGGTTCAGATACAGGTGGCGGAAGTGGGGAGATTGGATATCGATCTTCAATTGGGAAGCACTTCCGAGCACGTGGAAGTGTTGACCGCCGTATCGGCGCTCAACACGGAGAGCATAGCGCAAGGGTCGGTGATCTCGCAAGAGAAAATCCACGCCTTGCCGCTCAACGGGCGGCAATTCCTGCAACTTGCGCTACTGGTCCCGGGGACGAACACGGGCGGCCGAACGGTTCAACAGAACACCATTCGCCAGAGCCAGATTGGGGGCCTGAGTATCGCCGGCAACCGCACTAACAACACCGGCTTTACTTTGGATGGCGCCACGAATATCGATCCGGACTACAATTCGTTGAATTACTCACCCGTCATCGACGGTGTTTCCGAGTTCCAGGTGCAGACGGCAATGGTTTCCGCCGAGTTTGGACGGGCGTCTATCAATGTAGTTACTAAGTCGGGAAGTAACAGCTACCACGGTTCTGCGTGGGACTTCATCCGCAATAGGAATTTGGACGCGCGTCCGTTCAACCTGGCGTCCGACCTTCCCAAGTTTCAGCGCAACCAATTCGGCGCATCGTTCGGCGGGCCGGTCCTGAAAGAGAAGCTGTTCGCGTTCCTCGCATATGAGGGCCTGCAAGTCAGGCAGGCTGGTCCGGGATTAACCACCGTTACCGTACCCAGTGCATTGCAGAAACTAGGCGACTTCAGCCAGACTCCCGGCGGGATCTTCGATCCACTGGCGCCGTTAGTGGGTGGTCTTCGCCAGCCGTTTGTTGGCAACGTGATTCCAAAAGATCGAATCAATCCTCTGGCGCTTGCGGCTGTGCGCGCTTTACCGCTGCCAACCGATCCCGCGACTAACTCGTTTGTCAATGCGACTGGGATTCTTTCTCAAGGCAATAACAATTACTCCGGCCGCTTGGACTATGCACTTACTCAGAATTGGACACTCTTCGGCCGATATTCTGTTTCCGACGAACAGGCCGCGATACCCGCGGTGGTCACAGGACGGGACGGACTGAATAATGCGCTCTCGAGAAGCGCGGTCCTGGGTTCGACCAAGGTGCTGAGCACCAATATGGTGAACGAAACGCGGTTGTCCTTCAGCCGGCTGCGGATCTTCACAGGCTTGCCCGAACTGACGTTCGACGTGAGCGGCACGCAGTCCAAACTGCCGCAGTTCCTTCCGACGGTGTATCCGATTATGGGCGGCGCCGGCGGCTTCATCGGAACAACGGGCGGCGGGCTGGTACTGGTTCGCGACAACACTTACCAGGCGTATGACAATCTCTCTTGGACGCGTGGACGGCACGCGCTGAAGTTCGGAGTGGAAGCGCAGCAAGTGCAGTACAACCGCTTCGAGGCGCCGAATCTGTTGGGCACTTATCAGTTCACGAATGGCTTCACCGCACAAATTGGAAAGACCGCCAACAGCGGCGATTCGCTGGCGAGCGAGTTGCTTGGCCTGCCCACGCAAGGGTCGCGTTCGGTGGGGCCCAGCCGCATCGATGCCCGTCAATGGATTTATTCGGCATACGCGCAGGATGACTTCCACTTACTTCCGAACGTGACCCTGAATCTGGGCATTCGGTATGAAGTGGCCCCGCCGTTTCATGACGTTCGCCATCAAATGTCGAGCATCGACTACAGCACGGTACCGAGTCCGCAGGCTATCTTCGCTTCGGGCAAGACCGCCTTCTATCAGCCCACGTTGTTTGTCTGCGGCGAGAGCGGCTATCCCAGTGGATGCGCTTACACCGACCGCAATAACTTCGCGCCGCGCGCGGGCGTGGTCTGGTCGGTGACGCCTAAGTGGGTGGTGCGCGCCGGTGGCGGATTGTTCTATGACTTAAGCGACGGAAATCCATTGTTCCGGTTGGCAGCGGGACTGCCTAACAATATTATCCAGACACTTACTAGTAACAACGTAACTCCACAGTTCAAGAATCTGGATATTTTCGGCCCGGCCTCTGTAGGTCCGGTACAAATCCAGGCTGCGGGAATCGACTTACACCAGCGCACGAGTTACGCCATCCAGTGGAACCTTTCCGTACAACATGAGCTGATGAAGAACATGGTTGTGGAAGCGGGTTATCTGGCGACGCTGGGCTTGAAGCTGGAACAAAACGTCCAGCCCAACAACGCTCCTGCCGGTGCGGGCGCTATCGATCCGCGGAGGCCCTATCTGGGCGTACAGTTCGCGCCCGGAACGCAGTTCCCGGACTACCTGACGGTGGTTGGAAATTCGGCGCCGGTGGGGTTCATCAATTTCCTGCCGCATTCGGCGCAGTCGAATTATCACTCGCTCTTCGTACGTTTTGACAAGCGATTCAGCTCGGGATTTTCGCTGCTGAGTTCGTACACGTTTTCGAAAGCCATCACCAACGCTCCGCAGTTCCGCAACGCGGGCGGCGCTAATGGAGCGGAGAACTCTCCGCCGCAGGATTCCTATAATCTGGCGGCCGAAAGAGGGCTGGCGTCGTTCGACGTGGAGAGCCGGCTGGTGAACACTTTCATCTACGATGTGCCGCTGGGCAAGCGAGGCAAATATCTGACGTCTGGAATCGCATCGGCAATTTTGGGCGACATCCAGATGTCCGGAATTTATCAGATGCAAAGCGGGTTTCCGTTCACGGTCAACTTGAAGGGCGATACGGCCGGAGTGGGCGCGGGAACCGGCGGAATTTTTGTGCGGCCCAATGCGTCGCCGGGCGTTTCGCAATATCTTCCGAGCTCGCAGAAGAGCACTAGCCAGTGGTTCAACACCGCGGCGTTTCTCACGCCCGCGCCATTCACGTTTGGAAATCTTGGACGGAACACGTTGATCGGTCCGGGATTTGTAAACCTGGATCTGGTGATGGTGAAGAGCTTCCATATCGGGGAGAGCCTTCGGTTGGAGCTGCGCGCGGAGGCGTTTAATGTCGCCAATCATCCGAACTACAACATCGTGGGACGGATTTTGAACGACCCGACGTTTGGCAGGGTGCTCAGTCAGTTGGATCCGCGGCAGTTGCAGTTTGGGGCGAAGGTGGTGTTTTAGGAGTAGTTTGCTTCTTATCCGAAATTGGGCGCTTCTTCGAGGCGCCCTTGAGGAGTTGATCTAGAGACACTGTTGGGGACGCCCAACCATATTTGCCCTTCGTCCGAGTACAAATTTCGGGATAGCCGTAAGGCATCAGCGCCGCGGCGAATTTTGGATTATAGTTGGCTTCGTCCGGCCAGAGGCTGCCAGCGTTCTCTTTCGTGCACGCGGGCTTTGCCGGAGTGTCGGCGGCAGCGGCAAAGCCAGCACAGAACAAAAGCAGCACAACAGAGCGGAAGCGACCCATCATCACGTTCGAGCTTATGGGTAGAAGTCGGGCGCGGCATCGCCGGAAGGTGCTAGGCCGAGGCGGGTTTAATACTGGTACTCGTGTATACTCTTACAGCATGCAAACCGCCGTCAGCGCGCCCCCCGATGATCGCCACATCGCTTACCGGAAAGGCCGGTTGTTTCTCGTCAGCAGTCTGGCGCTGGCAACCGCGGGGATCAGCGCCTCGCTGCGGGCAAACACCGCCGCCGATTTGCAGCGGGTCTTTTTCGATCCAATAGATCGCGCCCACTCGGCCGAAATGATCGCCAACATTTTGGGAGTTCCGTTCCTGGGGTTCGCTCTCACGATTGCGATTGGCAGTCCGCTGCTCGATTACATTGGAATGCGATTGCTGCTGCCGTTGTCCGGATTGTGCTTCGCCGCGGGGATGCTGCTGATGGTGTTCGCCACCAATCTGGCGTCGGGCGCCGGAGTTTACGATGTGATCTGGTTTGGTGCGGTGATCGCCGGAATCGGGTGGGGCCTGGTGGAAACCGTGATCAATCCGCTGATTGCCACGCTGCATCCGGATAGCAAGACAGCGCGGCTGAATGCGCTGCACGCGTGGTGGCCGGGCGGCTTGGTTATCGGCGGCCTGCTGGGAGTGGGCCTGACCAAACTCGGATTAGGTTGGCAGTTCAAATTGGGGCTGGTGGTGATTCCGGCGCTGGCGGTGGTGGCGCTTTGCATCGGCCTGAAATTTCCGCCGACCGAGCGCGCCGCGGCGGGAGTATCGATGAAACAGATGTTTCGCGAACTGCTGAATCCGCTCTTTTTTATATTGTTCGCTTCCATGTTTCTGACGGCGGCTACGGAATTGGCTCCGGGCCAGTGGGTGGATTTCGCGCTCAGCCGCACGGTCCACATGCCGGGAATTCTGCTGCTGGTCTACGTTAGCGCGCTGATGTTTCTCGCGCGGCATTTCGCGGGCCCGCTGGTGCACAAGTTTTCATCGATCGGCGTGCTCTGGCTGTCGTGTCTCATGGGATCGCTGGGCCTGGTGGCGCTCAGCTTCGCGAATTCGCCGGTGACGGGTTTGCTGGCGGCCACGGTTTGGGGCACGGGCGTCTGCTACATGTGGCCGACAATGCTCGCGACCGCGTCCGAGCGCTTCCCGCGCGGCGGCGCCTTGCTGATGGGATTGATGGGAACCGCCGGAACATTATCTATCCGATTTGTTCTTCCGCTGATGGGCTCGATTTACGATTCAAAGAAACTAGAGATCGCGGGCGGCGAGGCGGCGTTCAAGGCATTGCAGCCGGGTCCGGAATTGGACCGCGTACTTGGCTTGGCCGCGCAAGCCTCGTTCCGCGACGTGGCGATCTTGCCGGCTATTTTGTTGGCCGTCTTCTTCGGGATCTGGATGTACGACCGATCGAAGGGCGGATTCCGGCCCACCAAGATATCCTGATTCGCTACTGCACCCACACGGTTACTCCGTTGCTGGCGGTATTTCCCGCGACTACGAACAGCGGCACTTGCCCAGACACTCCGTCGGGCAATCGGGCGTTAATCTGCCACAATCCGGCGAACTGGGGGATTGGTCCGCTGAATTGAATTTCCGCAGGCACGCCGCCCGCAAACACTTGCGCCGCCGCTCTGCCAGATGAATCCAGAGGACCGTAACCGGTGGCGAAGATTTGCAACACTGAATTCTTCGCCGCGCGGTTCGCGGCGGTATTGAGAGACGAATCCTGATTGAGTATTGCGCCCGGTTGCGACGGGTCGGTTCCTTGCGCCACGAAGATACCGGGACCCGCGGTTGTGATGCTGGCCTGACCGCTCGCAATCTCGCTGCTACCCGAACGTACCGAAATTGTGGAGCGGCCGGGGCTCACCGAAGCCGGCACAACGAAGTTGACCTGCGTAGCGCCGGTGCTGGTTACGCGACCACTTTGGCCGTTCACCTGAACTCCATCGGGCGCCGCCGAAAAGCTTCCGAAGACAGATGCGAAAGATCCGGGGGCTAAACCTTGCTCGACATGGAAGCTGGCGCCGTTCACTGCGATCGCGCTACCTGACGGCGCGGGGGCAGCGCCCTCGAACCGCGCGACAATCGCCGCCATTATTGGATCGTGCCGCGCGAAATAGTCCGATGCACGGAACGGAATTGCTACGTCAGGTCCAAAGGACGGGCCGTCCGTATCGTAGTCGGGAGCGATGAAAGGCGGCGCCTCGAAGTATTGCGTGGAATATGTACCGCCGATTTTGGAACTCGGAAGCGTGAACCCAGCCACTTGCCCAAAATGCGCCGGTGAGCCTCCGGTAGGTTCGCCAATCACGCGGATAATTTTGGCCGGATCGAAGGAAGGAAATTGCGCAGCATAGTCGGATGCGGGTGTTTTGAACAGCATGGCGTCGTTCATCGCGGCAGAGAATGTTCCCTTGTCGATCACAGCGTAGACCCGGAAGTTCGGATTCGCGAGAAACGCGGGTATGCGTGCGATCAGGCCATCAGTGAGTGCCTGAATCAGCGAATCGTCGCCGCCCGTGTTGCCGCGAAAATCGATCACCAGCGTGTCTACCGGGTTTGCATCGAACGCGCTCAACATATTGTTGGCAACCGTTGCAAATGGGTTCCCCGTTATTTCCGCGCACTGGTTGTACTTGAAATACAACAACCGCTTCGACGCCGAGTAAGTGAACCAGTAGTTCTCGGTGGCGCGCTGAAGATATTCCGGAATTGGTCCTTGCTCCGGTGCAGGCGCCGAAATCATCGGCTCCGTGGCGGCGGCAACGTCCAATGAGAATTCATCTCCAGCCAGCGTACGAAACGTCAGTCGAGTGGTGGGCGTCGCAGGCACGATGTCCAGGCCTTGCAGGATCTGCTGGCCGCGCAGGTACGATTGCGCCACGAAGTGCACCCATTGCGAATTCGAGTGCGGGATTACCGTCGCCAATTGCTGAACCACATCGTCGACGGCGGAACTCCCAACGCGGACCAAACGCGTACCCAAGGCCCGTGAATACTGGGATGCCGCGGCAGTCACGAAGATGCCATCGTCCAGCCATCGAAACTCCAGCGGCAACTGCTGGAAACCAGCCCTCACCGCATTCGCGCCATTGAAAAGCAGCGTGGTGTGCTC
>DATDHK010000055.1:0-1695 GCA_036521635.1 Bryobacteraceae bacterium
CGTTGGCCACGCTGAATATGGCGGTGCTCGCGCCGATGCCGAGCGCGATGGTCAAGGTGGCGGTGATCAGGAAAACGGGGCTCTTGCGGAGAGCGCGCGCGGCGTAGCCGAGGTCTTTTCCTAGCATTGGATTGTAGACGCGTTAAGCATAAAAATGTGAGTGCTATGTGGGGCAGGATGGCATCCTGCCGCCGATTGGAAATCGGCCTGTCGCTGAATTCGGAATTATTTACAGGCCGATTTTCAATCGGCGGCAGGTTACCAACCTGCCCCACATTAGAATTTCACTTTCAGTGCGAACTGGATTATGCGGGCATCGGCGGCGCTTACTATTTGGCCGAAGCCGCCGCCGATCATGATTCCGGGTACGCCTAGATTCGTATGGTTCAGGGCGTTGAAGAATTCCGCGCGGAATTGTGCCGATACGCGCTCATGGATTGGGAATTCTTTCGAGAGATTGAAATCCAGATTCACTAATCCTGGACCGCGCAGAATTCCAACGCCCGAGTTGCCCATGATCCGGTTCGGAACGAAGCCCACCGCGCCGGGCGTATTGCTGAGAGCGACGAAGGCGCTGGTATCGAACCAGCGGTCCACGCTGCGTTGGTCGTCCGGCAGAGCGCCGTTCGCGATTCGATCCGGACGGAAGCGGCGCTCGCCACCGATGTTCACGATTTGTGCTGAATTGATGGTGAGCGGCAGGCCGCCCTGCGCGGTGAAAATAGGCGAGAGTTCCCATCCGCCGAACGCTAGGTCGGTTGCGCGCGACCATTGGCTGCCGTAGCTCTTGCCGCGTCCGAAGGGCAACTGCCAGACGCCCGACAAGACGAAGCGGTGAGTGATGTCGAACTCGGATGGGCCGTATTCCAAACGGCGGCGGTGCGGGTCCTGAGGCTCTTTGAATTCGCCGACGTCCACGCCGTTGCCCGCGCCGCTGGTGGATAGGTGATCCACCGAATCGGTCAGCGATTTGCCGTAGGTGTAGGACGCCAGCAGCGTGATGCCTTTGGAGAAGCGGCGCTCGACCTTGGCTTGCAGCGAATTGTAATTCGCGATCCCGAGATTTTCGAGGATTTGGATATCGCCGTTGAATCCAAGCGAAGACAATTCGCGCGCGCCTACCACCGCCGCGCCTTGCGCGTTGAAGGTGTACAGATTCGGATTCAGGTTGCGGAAGGAGGGCAGCTTGAGCGCGCGGTTGCCCACGTACGAGACATCGAACACGACATCCTTGAAAATTTCCCGCTGGATGCCGAAACTGTATTGCTGGACGTAGGGAGAGCGCTGGTTGGGATCTTGCGCTTTTCTCGCGACCGTCGTCAGATTGACTTTGGTGATATCGACGAAGCCCGCGGGAATTCCATCCTGCAAGCGGAAGATGGCGTCGGTGGAGCGCAGCACGCCGCTGCCGGCGATATTCGAATCGGCCAGGATGATGAAGGGTGGATTGAAACCGAGCAGTCCTTCGCGGCCTAGGCGATTTGTATGGTTGTAGAAGATTCCGTATGCGCCACGGAGGACGGTTTTGGGCGTGAGCGTGTACGCGAGGCCGACGCGCGGCGCGAAGTTGTTGCGGTCGGGATGGATGAGGGCCTGGTCGAAGAGCGATCCATCTTTGGGCGTGATGAATTTGCCGGTGGCGGAATCGAAGTTGGCCCACTTGTTGTCGCGCTCGCGCGGGGGCGATGCGAACTC
>DATDHK010000056.1:0-14065 GCA_036521635.1 Bryobacteraceae bacterium
GTCTCGCGCGAAACCTGCAACATGCGCTGGCCTTCATAGATGTTGTAGCAGGCCGGTTTCTCGCAATAGACGTCCTTGCCGGCCTTGCAGGCCCAGATGGTGGCGAGCGCGTGCCAGTGGTTCGGTGTTGCAAGCGAGACGGCATCGACGCCCGGATCGGCGAAGACCTGGCGCATGTCTTCGAATTCTTTCGCCTTCTGGCTGGTGTTTTTCACCAGCGTCGCTTGCGCCTTTTCCCGTGATGCCTGATCGATGTCGCACAGCCCGGCCACTCGCGCGTCGGCCAGCCGCGAGTAGATGTTCAGGTGATTGGAACCGCGGCCGCCCAGTCCTACGATGGCGACATTGATTCGGTCGTTGGCGCCCCATACACGGGTTGCAGCAGCGGCGGCAGCCGCGCCGAGAAAGAACGTTCTGCGGGTAGTAGGATTGGACAAAGCAAGTCTCCTTAGCGGTCCATCATAGCAACATCGGTGGGGGAAAGAATTATGGGAACACGGGGGACACGAGGAACACGAGGAACACGAGGAACACGGAATACGAGGAATACGAGGAACACCGAAGCGATGAAGGAAACTTGACCGATGCCGCGCTACCCGAGAAGTTTACGCGATCCGCCGTGCATGCGGCAATAGCCGTTGAGCATCGCCGGGGCGCGGCATGCCAGTCCGCGGCGGGTGAGTCCGTTGCATCTGGGAACTACTGCGCCGGAACGGATGCGCAGCAATCTTTTGATCCGGCGCACTAAGCGGGCCATGAGCGATAGCGGCGCTTTGGGCAACGCTGCCGGAATAGGCGTGATCTCTTCGACGGTTGGCTTGATCGGTTCAGGCGGCGGGGTGGGGCCTAGCGGCAATACGCGTCCCTCAAAAGCCGAAGCCGGCTTGGGCTGCCAGACATCCGATATTTTCAGGGCTTTGCGGACACTACTCATAACCAGACCCGTTCCTTTCTCTGAGCGTGTGTGAGCCAGCCGGACAGCACAATGAGAAGGTCGTTTGATGACCGTTCTAGTACCTCATCGGCGATCGCATTACGAACCCCTTGACTTTCCCCTTTTGTTCGCCCAAAATGAATCATGGCTCTTACCAAGCGGCAGAAGGAAGTCCTGGATTTTACCGCGGATTTCATCGAAGAGAACGGCTACAGCCCCAGCTATGAAGAAATGGCCCAGGGACTGAAGCTGGCTTCGCTGGCCACGGTTCACAAGCATATTCAGGCGCTGGAATCGCGCAATTATGTCCGGCGATTGTTCAACCAAAGCCGGTCGCTCGAAGTTTCGGCGAAGTATGTGCAGGAACGGCGCAGGAGCCGGCAGACCAGGCATCCCGGCGAAGTCCCGCTGGCGGGGCGGATCGCGGCGGGTGCGCCGGTGGAAGCCATCGAAGGCCAGGACGTGCTGCAGTTCGCCGACTTTGCCGGGAGTGTCGAGACGTTCGCGCTGCAGGTTACCGGCGAATCGATGATCGACGATCACATTATGAACGGCGATTACGTTTTGGTGGAACGAACCCAGCAAGCGTCCGACGGTGAAATTGTGGTGGCGCTGGTGGGCGGGTTCGAAGCAACCCTGAAGCGGCTCTACCACGAACCCGGCGGGCGGATTCGCTTGCAGCCGGCCAACTCCGCTATGGAACCTATTTTTTTGGATGCGAACGACGTGCAGATTCAGGGGCGCGTGCTGGCGGTGATGCGGAAGTATCGATAGTATTGACAACCGCTCGCTGCTGTCGCGGCTCGGAAACGTCGCGTGCTAAACTGAAGACGAATCATGGGTAGCCCAATCAGCGGAGCGAAGCGCTTTCTTTTTTGGGACTATCCTCGCGCCGGCTGGCAATACGACGTGATGGTGGGGCTGATTCTGGTCTTCATCTTTCTCACGCCGCGGGAGTGGTTTCGGGATCAACCCAAAGCCAGCAGCATCGTCATGCTACCGGCGGAACACGGCTCGAGCGTGTTCTGGATGGAAGCGGACCAGCTCACCTATATTCCCGAAGCTGAGCGCGTTGCTAAATCGCGCGCGCTGATCAAGGCGCGCACCGGCAAAGACTACAAGGTGGTTCGCCTGGAGCCGATCGTCGATTCCGAAAAGGAAATTAAGGGTTACATGGCGTTCACCATGCCATAGCCGCCGCACGTTTTTCTTGGAATCCACCGCATGAAAATACAACCCCGCGCTTTTGCCGCGTTCCTGCTCACGGTCACGGTAGCGGTTCCCGCCGCCGACCCGCTGCACGACCTGCTGGCCCGCATGGATCGGGCCGCAAGCACTTTTCAGGCGATGTCGGGCAAGGTAACGTATGTCACCCATACCGATGTGCTCAATGACGACAGCATCGAATCGGGCACGGTGGTGATGAAAAAGGTCGCGCCGGGCGAAGTGCAGGGCCTGATCGATTTCCTCAAGCCCGACCGGCGAACCGTGGCTTTCGAAAAACGAAGCCTTCAAATTTTCTATCCGAAAATCAACACAGTGAACAAATGGGACTTAGGCAAGCACGGCGAGCAGTTGGATCAATTTATTATGATCGGCTTCGGTACTTCCGGCACGCAACTTGCACGAGATTATTCCGTGAAAGTCTTGCCAAACGAGAAGGGGGCCGCCCCGCAAGATGTTCCAACCATTCGACTTGAGCTGATTCCCAAGGCCGGGGAAGCGCGCGAATACCTCAAGAAGCTGGAGTTGTGGATTCCCCAAACGGGCGATCCTTACCCTGTCCGGGAAAAGATTTCCCAGTCATCCGGCGATTATAGGTTAGTGATTTACAGCGATCTGAAGATAAATCCGCCGTTGCGGCCGGACGCTCTGCAACTGAAGCTTCCCCCAGGGGTTAAATTTGAACAGCCGGGGAAATAAAGTTAGTGAGAGGACTGTGACACGCGATTCAGCGAATCGGAATAGCGGGAACGCCGGCGGACGGTTGACCTTTCTCGATTGGTCGCGCGGCCTCGCGGTTGTCGTCATGCTGCAGGGACACGTGTTCCATTCCTTCAGCCGGCAGGATCTGCGCAACGATGGGCCGTTCGTGCTCTCGCAGTTTTTCGGCGGCATGGGGCCGGCCGTGTTCCTGGTTCTCACCGGCATCACGCTCGCATTTCTGATGGACGGACGGGAGCGGCAGGGGCTCGGTCCGATGGCCCGCTGGCGCGCCTCGCTGCGCCGGGCCGGTTATCTTTTCTCGTTGGCGATTCTGTTCCGGGTGCAACTCTGGGCGTTCGCTTATCCGCAGAGTTCCTGGACCAATCTGTTGAAGGTCGATATTTTGAACTGCATGGGATTGGCGATCGCGCTGATGTCGATCATGGCGATTTTCACGACCGCCGAGCGTGTGCGGCTTTGCGCCGTATTGGGCGCGCTGATCGCGGCGGCGTCGCCACTGGTTTCGTCGATGAACTGGAGCTGGCTTCCGCCGGAACTCGCGGCTTACATCGTGCCCAGCTATCAATACTTCGCGTTTTTCCCGTGGGCTGCTTTCATCGCGTTCGGAATCAGTATCGGCAGCGTGGTGCGGCTGGTAGAACCCGCCGATCTCAACCGCGCGATGCAGTGGGGATCCCTGCTGGGGCTGGCGTTGATTGCCGGCGGCCAATACTTTTCGAATTTGCCCTACTCTGTTTATCCAAAATCGGATTACTGGCTGAACAGCCCGGGGCTGATCGTCACCAAACTTGGCGCGGCGCTTCTGATCATGGCCTTCGCGTTTGTCTGGTCGGAGTTCGCGGTGGGCAGCGCCTGGAGTTGGGTGTGTCAACTGGGAACTACTTCGCTGCTGGTCTACTGGGTTCATATCGAACTGGTATATGGCCGCTGGTTCGGCGCCTGGAAGGACTCGATGAATAACCTCGAGTGCGCAGTTGCGGCGGTGGCTGTGATTGCGCTGATGGTGGGACTTTCTTTGGTTCGAACCAACTGGCCGAGCGTCCGGGCTGTGTTTTTGCCGCTGTTTTCGACTCAAAGTCCGCGCCGCGTTTCCGGCGATTGATCCGGCACTCCAGCTAAACTAAACTTATCGAATGGCCGCGCTTGCGCTCGCTCTCTGGCTGCTGGCTCCACAACCTCCACCCGAGCCCAGCGCCGAACAAAAGCAAGTGAACGTTCTGATTGCCCAAATTCGCCGGCTGGCGGCATCGGAGCCGGCGATCTATGGCGTCGACACGCGGATTCGGACCGCGGAGACCGTGGCCGGTAAATATCCCAAGCTCGCGCGCGAATTACTGCACGACGCCGAGGCCGAGCTCGGCGGCGTCAACTCGCAGGATGAGCGCGATCATATGCGCATCGGGATCGTCCATGCGTTCGCTCCGCTCGATCTGGAAGAAGCCGAACGGCTGGCGAAGTCGTTGCGGCGCCGTGCCGACCGGGATTACATGGCGCAGGCTTACGATCAAATCTATTTGTGCTTTGAGCAGCGTCCGGCGCAGGCGCGCGAAATCGTGAGCAAAGGTTTTGCCGCCGGAGCTTTTCGAATGACCGGCGCTTCGCGGTGGTTGGAGGATCAGTCCAAGAAGAGCCCGGAGAGCGCAACGGCCCTGTTCGCCGAAATATTGGGCGCGTTTCCGGTCGAATCTCCAAGCTCCGAGGACGTTTTGTATCTGCTCGAGCAAACGCGGAACATTGCCACGGTGAACCGCGCGCTCGCAATCGAAGCCATCGACAAAGCGCTGGGCGCGGCGGCGTCGGAAAGTCTTCGGATTCCGCCGTCCGATGACAACCAAAAAACTCCGCAGGCGATCCGGGACAAAATGTTTCGCGAGATTGCCGGACAGCTTGGCTCCATCGATCCCGCGCTCTTGAAGCGATACCAAGAGGCGCGCAAGGAGCTCGATCTGCCGGTCCAGTCCGAAAAAGAAGAGAAGCCGAAAGAAGAAAAGAAGGAAGACGATGACGTCGACCTGGGGCCGATTCCTTATTCTGAAGCGTTGGCCCGGGCCCGGAAAATGGGGAGTTCCATGTTCCGTACCGTCGCGCTGATCGGTATTTCGAGACGCGAGGATTTGACGGCGCAGCAACGGGCCAGCGTGGCGTCGGAGGCGCTGAGCGCCGCTGACAAGATGCCGCCGAGTGACGGCCGCCTGATTGCGCTGGCGATGATCAGCAGGGATTTCGCGCGCCGCGGGGAGCTGGCCAACGCCGGACTGGCGGCGCAGTTGCTGCTTGACACCCACAATAAGGTCTGCGCATGCGCCGCCGCGACTTGCCGGTACGCAGAAGAAAAATTCGACTGCATGCAAAACGTCGAGGATTTCGCGGAATATCTGGATGAGTTCAAAATCAGCGCCGAGGCGTTGAGTCTCGACAACATTTCACTTCAGGCGCGAATGTTGGTGCTGAAGCTGCATGCATTGCTCAAGGGCAACTAACGCCCGTTCGCAACTTGTGAAACGAGCTGGCAGGGTTCAACCGCGACCAGGCCGTGGATCGTTATTTGCGTGCCGTTAGTCAACATTATGTAGGTGACTTCGGAATCTACCAGCACGTCCTGAATCTGCTTTCCGATTAGCAGGTCGGCTATGAAGCTCATATATCCTTTATCGACCGGGAGGGGCGAAAGAGTTAGGATACTATTTTTGCCGCTAGCGGATGTCCGAGAATGGTAGCGGCCGCAGGATCGCATTACTGCTATTCGACATGATCTCAGCGTCGGAGTTGCCGGGTTGAGAGCGCAACTTCCGCCATTCGGGATCGGCGCCGAACGCCTGCCACAGCTTTTCGCGCGCGGCCAGGTTTTCGAACGACAGCATGTAGACCAGGTTGGGCATGCGATCGCCGACGATGGTCTCGCCGAAGAACACCGGCTGCATTCCCAGGCGCTTGAAGATTCCTATCTCGCCGTCGTTGAACATTTTGATTTTGCGCGCGAGCGTGGAGCCGTTGTTGGATTCATACATTCGCAGCTCGAAAATGCGGGACGGGCGCTGAGCGTCCACGGGCGGCGCTTCGACATTGGGCATGCCGTCGAAACAGCGCAGCAGCGAGCTTTCCAGGCGAACGTAGCCGAGGCCGGGCAGGGCGTTGTAGGCGTCGCGAGCCTGTATGTAATCTTTATCCGCGGCTTGTTTTTCGCGGGCTATTTCCATGGCCGCCAAGCTTGGGAAAGTCGCCAGCGTGAGAATGAACGGGCTCTGTTCGGCGATTACGCTGGCGAAGAATCCCAACGCGGCGACGCCCGCGCGCTTCACCGCCGGCGCCGCGCCATCGCGCAGGAAGCCGGTGGCCCGCTGCATTTGGTTTTCCTGAGTGTTGCGCATGCGCATGTAGCGCAGTTCGACGATGCTTCTTTTGGTAGCCGCGGCGGCGGCGAATGCGAGTCCGGATGCCGCGATTGGAAAATGCCGGCGTGTCATAAAACCGAATGTACAACATGTGGGGCAGATTGGTAATCTGCCGCCGATTGAAAATCGGCCTGTTGCTTTGGACGGTTCATCGGACAGGCCGATTTTCAATCGGCGGCAGGTTACCAACCTGCCCCACATGAATTGCACTGTGCTACTAATGGCGTTATGAAAAAGGTGCTTGTATTTGAGTTTCTTTTGACCCTCGGCCTCGCTGCGCAGACGTCTCCCGTCGAAGCTGTGATCGACGCCGCGCGCACTAAGTCGCCGGCGTTCAAAGACCTGCTTGTTAATGTTGCGCACAATTTGAAGACTCAAGGCGCGGCGCTGGTCTGGGGCCAGGATTTCCTTTTCGCCGTGGAGACGGAGAAGCAACCGTCAATTGCGGTGGACGGGTTGCCGGCGGCCGCGATGTGGCGCATTGACGGCTCAAACATCTGGTGCCGGTTGCTGAAGATGCGAACCGGCGTCACGCACGCCTATGAATTCCACGCCGACGGTAAGCCACTTTTCGCGCGGCGCGACGTCCCAGGTTATAACCCCGATTCGTATCCGAAACCCGGCGTGCCGAAGGGTACGGTGTCCGCCAAGAAAACCATCGCCAGTAAAATTTATGAGGGATCCACGGCCGATTACTGGGTGTACGTTTCACCGGGAGTGGACCCGTCGCGCCCGGCGCCGCTCATGGTTTGGCAGGATGGACAAAACCTGGCGAACGGCGATCTTTCCACGCTGCGCCTGTTTACCGTCACCGAGAATCTGGTTCGCCAGAAGTCGATCCCGCCCATGATCCACGTCATGATTTCTCCCGGAACCGGTCAGCGTATGCGCAGCATTCAATACGATACGGTGTCGGACCGTTTCGGGCGCTACCTGCTCGAAGAAGTGCTGCCGGAAGTCGAGAAAACTTACAAGCTGCGTCCCGATGCGTATTCGCGC
This sequence comes from Bryobacteraceae bacterium, assembly GCA_036521635.1. Lineage (GTDB taxonomy): Bacteria > Acidobacteriota > Terriglobia > Bryobacterales > Bryobacteraceae > Palsa-89. Next base: position 7,273 of record DATDHK010000056.1, read on the forward strand.
GGCATAGCCGGAGAATCGTCGGGCGCAATTTGCGCGCTCAACACGGCTTGGTATTTTACGGACAAGTTCAGCCGCGTCCATTCCACTATCGGCAGCTATACGGCGCTGCAATGGCATCCGGAAGAGCATCTGGACGGTGGGAATATTTATCCGTTCCGCATCCGCAGGGAACCCAGGAAAAACATTCGCATCTGGCAAAGCGATGGCACGGACGACATCGAGAATCAGGCCGGCAGTTGGCCGGCGCAGGCCATCCAGCTTGCGAATTCGCTGAAGATGAAGGGTTACGATTTTCACTTTCGCTTTGGCGAGGCGGCGCACAACGGCGCGCAGGCGGCCATCGATCTGCCCGAGTCGTTGGCGTGGCTCTGGCGGGATTACGACGCGGCGAAAACCGAGCAGGTCTATGAGATGGATCCGGCCGAGCGCGACAAGCCGATGTATCGGATTAAGGTTGTGAATCGCGAGGCGTGGTGAGGGGAAAGGAACACGGGGAACACGGGGAACACAAGGAATACGGGGAACACGGGGAATACGGGGAACACGGGGAATACGGGGAACACGGGGAACACAAGGAATACGAGGAATACGAGGAACACCGAGGCTATTGCGGAATGCTCGGTATTCCTCGTTGCCGCGGTTAACGGCGGGACTGCACGCCGATTGTCTGGCCGATTATCTCTCCGGAAACCACTAGCTCCACTCGTCGGTTTTGCTGACGCCCGGCAGGCGTATCATTGCTCGCCACCGGGTTCTCTTTGCCGAAACCCTTGGCTGTGACGTTGTCCGACGCGATGCCCTGGGCTGTTAGATATGTGCGCACGGCATCGGCGCGTTCGTCCGAGAGCTTCATGTTGTAGGAATCGGATCCGATGCTATCGGTATAGCCGTCCACTTCCAGTTTCAATCCCGGATGCGACAAGATGATTCCCGAAATCTTCGCCAGTTTTTCTTTTGCGCCCGGACGCAGTGTGTACTTGTTGAAGTCGAACAGTACGTCCGACATGTTGACGATCAGGCCGCGCGCGGTGTCGCGCGTTTCCAGAATCATGTTGAACTGTTGCAGCAATTGCTGGCGTAACTGCAATTGCGCCTGCTCCGCCTGCGCACGTAAGCGATCGGCCTCCTGGGCTTTCTGCTCGGACTGCTGAGCGGCCAGGCGGGCCTGCTCGGCTTGCCGTTGTTGTTCCAGAGCGGCCAGCCGCGACTGCTCCGCCCGCAGACGGTCTGCTTCGGATTGCAAACGCGCTGCATCGGCGGCGGCCTTTTCGGCAGCGGCCCGTTGTTCGGATTCGCGCGCTTGCGCGTCGGCCACGGCTTTCCGGCGCTCGGATTCACGGGCTTGCTCATCGGCCAGGGACCTCTGCCGCGCGGACTCGTCCGCTTGAGCGCGAGCAGCGGCTTCGCGGTCCGCCGAAGCCTTCTTATCCATCGCGATGCGTTCTTCCTCCTGGCGCTTCACGGAAAGCAAGCGTGCTGTTTCCGCGGTCTGCACTGCTTCGCGCGACGTCATGATCACCGGTTTGCTGCCGACGTTCTTGCGGGCCTGGTACGCCTCGGCCTGGCGCAGCAAATCGCTGGCGTTGTCGAAAACGTCCTTGGCATAACGGTCCGCATTGGAGTACCGCGCGATCTGCACCGCGTTCTCCGCTTCCAGAAGTTGCAGCGGAATCTTCTTGCCGGTTTCGACCGACCGGAATTTTCCAGGCGCAACGTACATGGTGTAAACTCCGCGCTTCAGCAAGTCGAACTTCACGCTGGTCTGTTCCACTTTGCCCACGGTGTCTTCGCGAATGATATTTTCCATCACCACCACGTCGCTCGGCTGCGTGACGCCGAAGTACGGCTCGGCGGTGACAATCAAGGCGAACGCCTGCAGGTCCGTAGTCACATCCAGGTGCGACTTGGTGTCTTCCAGCACCACTTCGCCCAGGTTTTTAGAGCGGCCCTCCGGCGTGATGGCCCACAGCACGTAGGTCAAATATTCAGGACCGTAGCGCTGGGCCGGTTGCAGGTGATCCATGGACGCTTTGGCTTCGATGTAGCCGGGCCTGCTGTTGACGTCCACATGACCGGTGGCTTCGGGCGCGATGGGCGTGCCGCGCAGGTCCACTTTCGTCCATCCGCTCCGGTGCCGGTAACTCACCGCGTTCGTGGTACGCTCCACCACGGTCACGCGAAAGATTGGTTGCGGGTCGTTCGCTTCGGGCGGCGCCGGAACTTGGGCGCTCAAGGCGCAAACGAACACTCCCAACAGGCTCAGCTTGTACATGTTCAATACTCCTTTGAACGTTACAGAGCAAGTAACCTTCCATAGCGGACTTCTTTTATTTTGTTTAGCCTGGTGGGTTCGTTTTGTCTGTCACATTGGAATTTTTTCCGATCATCCAACCGGGACTCGCCCGCGGCTCGTCCTCATCCTCGTCAAGTTCTAAATCGTCAGGTTCTAAACTGAGCGCAAAACTCGGTCGGATCGATGGCCGCGGATAAACGCCGATAAACGCGGATTAAAACAAATGACGTTATCGGCGTCCATCTGCGTTAATCCGCGGCTGAATTGTTTTTTTCAGCGGCTTCAAAGCGGACAAGTCCTACTCCAAGAATCACTGCGGGATATTGACATCGAATAAAACATCGCCAATACTAATTGTTCGATCCTGCTCTGCAATCGGAGCTAAACCGTAACCGGGACGCGCCGGTGTAAGAGCACCGAACGCGCCCCTAACCAAAGTCGCCTTATTAGGAGGCAACCCATGGCTGTCATCACACTACCCCGCTGGCCGCGGACAGCGCAACTCCACTCAACTTCGGTTCGTCCACGCGGGGACGCCTTATGAAACACCCCGCCGGCAGGCTGCTGGTCTACGAGACCCTCTATGCTTTGAATCGGGACTTCGAACAAGTCCTTGCGGACTTGGCCCGGCTGCAGGAGCTCGGCATGTTCCAGCACCGGGATTTCGGGAAGGTTTTCCCCGCAATTATTCAGGAGACGCGAGCCTGGGCCAACCTGGAGTTGGCCGAGGCCCTGCAACCGCTGGAACAGGATGACTGGACCCACTTCCACAGGTTGCACATCGACGTGCTCAATGAAGACGAGCGTTGGCAGAAGAAGAAGCGGAAGAAGCGGCGCGGCGCTAAATCGGAGGGGGTATGAACGGGACGTCGATCGGCGAACCGGCGCCTAATACCACATACTTTTTCAACTACCGAACAGAATCGGTGGGGCGGGTCCCTGACCCGCGCCGGGCGCCCTCGCCCGGCTTGTTGAAGTTTCAACGAAATCCGAATGGCCGACCAAGGGGTCGGCTGGGGACGCGGGCGTGCGCCCCACAAAAGTATGTGGCATTAGGCCTGGCAGTGCGGCCGCTGGAAGCCGAGGACGAATTCGAAAGAGCCCGCCGGTGATCGCTCAGAAGACGGATACGGGCCGGAGAGTTGGGGCGAGAATCCGGGAACCGCTGCGCTCAGATTAACCCACTTCCAATTTTTCCGGGTCCGGTGATATACTGAAGTCGGTCGAAACAGGGCAGGTGGAAACGGTGGCGCAGACCTTATCGAACCTCCGGCGTTTCGTTGGACTCTTCCTTCTTATACCCGTAGTTTGTGTGCTGGCCCAGGAAGCGGAAACGCGGCCGGACGACGTCAAAGTCTCCATCACACCGCGGGCCAAGCCTGCCGATAAAGATGCGAAACAATCCGAGCTCGAAAAGCGCGCGGCCAGCATCCGCATCGACACCACGATGGTTCAGATTCCGGTGACCGTCACCGATCCGTTGAACCGTTTTGTGACGGGCCTGGAGAAAGAGCACTTCAAATTATTCGAGGACAAGGTGGAGCAGAACATCCTCCAGTTTTCGAGTGAAGACGCTCCGTTGTCCATCGGGATCGTTTTCGATACCAGCGGGAGCATGGGGCCGAAGCTTCAGAAATCGCGCCAGGCCGTCGTACAATTTTTCAAAACCGCCAACGCCGAGGACGAATTTTTCCTGATCGAGTTTTCGGACCGCCCGGAATTGGTAGTGCCCTTTACGTCCGACACCGAAGAGATTCAGAATCGCCTGGCGTTCACGCAATCCAAAGGCAAGACCGCGCTGCTGGATGGCGTGTACATGGCCATGAACCTGATGAAGAAGGCGCGCAACCCGCGCAAAGCGATTTTGATCATCTCCGACGGCGGCGACAACAACAGCAGGTATACGGAAAGCGAAGTCCGGAACGCGGTTCGGGAAGCCGACGTCCAGATATACGGCATCGGGATTTTCGAAGCGGTGGGCGGACGCGGGCGCACGCCGGAAGAAGCCATGGGCCCCGGATTGTTGAATGAAGTGGCGCAACTGACGGGCGGGCGAAGTTTCAGCGTGGAGAACGTAAATGAACTCTCCGATATCGCGGCGAAGATCGGCATTGAACTTCGCAATCAGTACATGCTCTACTATTCGTCGAAAAATGTAGTGCGGGATGGCAAGTACCGTCACGTGTCGGTGAAATTGGTGCAGCCCCGCGGTCTTCCGCCTCTGAAAGCGTTCTTCCGCCTTGGGTATTATGCGCCGGCTCAGTAGCGTTTTCCTTCTTTGCTGTCTCGTCGTTTGTTGCTTCCTCAACGCCCAGAAGAGCCAGCCTCCCGCGGGTTCGGCGACGGGCGACCCGATTTTCGTCTCCGACACCAGGCTGGTGGACCTGCCGGTCAGCGTATCCGACAGAAGCGGAAAGCTGATCACGGACCTTCCTCAAAAGGCGTTCAAGGTCTACGAAAACGGCGTCGAGCAGCCCATCAAAATCTTTAAGCGGGAGGACGTTCCCGTTTCACTCGGCATCATCATCGACAACAGCGGCAGCATGAAAGAGAAACGGCAAAAAGTGGAAGTTGCGTCGATGGACCTGGTGAAGGCGTCGAATCGCGACGACGAAGTCTTCATCGTGAATTTCAACGACGACGCTTTTCTGGACGTCGAGTTTACCAACGACATCAAGACCCTGGAAGAGGGCGTGGGACGCATCGATTCCCGCGGCGGCACGGCGATGCGCGACGCCATCAGCATGTCCATCGACTACCTGAAGAGCAAGGGCAAGAAGCACAAGAAGGTGCTGCTGGTAGTGACGGACGGCAACGACAACGCCAGCACCATCAACCTGGAAAAAGTCGTCAATCGAGCGCGGCAAAGCGAGGTCCTGATTTACGCTATCGGACTTCTGAGCGAAGAGGAGCGCCACGATGCGAAGATCGCCAAGCGTGCGCTGGACGCGCTGGCCAACGAATCCGGCGGACTGGCTTTCTATCCGAAGGCCGTGGCCGACGTGGACCGCATCGCGCTTCAGGTGGCGCACGACATCCGCAATCAGTACACCATCGCTTACTCGCCCACCATACAGGCGATGGACGGAAGCTTCCGTCAAATCAAGGTAACGGTGAATACGGGCGGGCGTCCGTTGATCCGCACGCGCACCGGTTACTACGCTACGGAAGATCCCGCAAAGAAAACGATAAGCCAGGCCCCGACGCGTTAATGGCGCGCTTCCTCTGGCGCGCAACGCGAGGCTACCGGCTTGCTCCCTGGCGCAGTCCGTACCTGCGTTGGCGCATGGAAACCTATTGGGGCAAGCCCGCGGACGAAATCGAATTTGGAGATTTCTGGCGATTCGTGTGGCGGCATCGCCGTGAGCTGGCGCGTTTCCTGCGTTGGACCGGGCACATGGGGTAAATGAAATGGAGTAGCGGGTCCCCAGTTGCGGTAAATTAGGTCCAGAGGTCGGATTGGCAGAGGAACGAATCACGCAGCGAGCCGCCAGCCCTGGCTCCGTCGGGTCCATTCAATTCATGGGTGTTCCCATACGGCTGCATTTCACTTTCATCCTGCTCCTGATTTTTCTGATTGTCACGGGGCTCGGCAGCAACCAGTCGCCGGTGAATTACACATTGTTGATTGGGGCGCTGATTGCGTCCGTGTTGCTGCATGAACTGGGGCACGCGCTGGTCAGCTCGCGCTATGGCATCCGCACTCTCGAGATCGTGATGTTCCCGATCGGCGGCGTGGCGCGGCTGGAACGTCCGGCCAAGCCCAGGGAGGAATTCTGGATCGCGCTGACCGGTCCGCTGGTGAATCTGCTGATCGCCGGGTCGATCTTCGGCGTATATTATTTGCAGCACCGGGCCGTCGATCTGTTCGCCTTCGATCAGCCGTCGGACTCCAACGTGATCGATCGGGTGGCTCTCGGAAATCTGATTCTGGCCGGCTTCAATCTGTTGCCCGCGTTTCCCATGGATGGCGGGCGCATGCTGCGCGCGGTGCTCTCGCGCATGCGTTCGGAGTTCGAAGCCACGCGCATCGCCACCTGGTCCGGACGGATGCTGGCCATCGGCATGGGCCTGTTCGGATTCATCTATCAGCCCATGCTCGCTTTCGTGGCGTTCTTCATTTATCTGGGCGCGGCGAACGAGGGAGCGGCGTCGCGCGGCCGGCTGCTTACGCTGGGAATCCCGGTGCGTGCGGCGATGGTTACGAAATATCACACGCTCTCGCACGGCAACACGATTCGCGATGCCGCCAATTTGCTGCTCTCCACCGCGCAGCAGGATTTCCCCGTGGTGCATGGCGACCAGGTGGTGGGTTTGCTGGGACGCAATTCGCTGCTGCGCGGGATGGCGGCGGAAGGGCAGGATTCGTATATCGCCGGATTCATGGATCGCGAATTTTCGAGTGTCGCGCCGGACCGGGATTTGTCCGAGATCCTGCCGCTGCTGGCGCATTCGGGGGCTTGCGCGCTGGTGATGCAGGATGGGCAACTGCTGGGGCTG
>DATDHK010000057.1:0-3336 GCA_036521635.1 Bryobacteraceae bacterium
CAGCAATCTGCTTGCCGGTTTGGATGGACCAACCATACCTTTCGGTTTGCAGGATGTTCAGGGCGACGGCAGTGGCGTACAAGAAGCGTACTTGAGAGTGAGGCCGGGTCTTGCGCGACGCATACGAGACGCGGCCCGGCGCCTGGGCGTAAGCACAGCCAGTGTCTTTCACGTGGCGTGGGCGCAAGTGTTGGCTCGCGCATCCGGACGAGAGGACGTTGTTTTCGGCACGGTCTTATTCGGACGCATGCGCGTCGCGGGCGACGCGCAGCAAGCGATGGGATTGTTCATTAACACACTTCCCGTTCGGATCCTGCTCGACCGTCAGAGTGTCGAAGACTGCGTGCGGAACGCTCACCTGCAGTTGGCCGATCTGATGCGCCATGAACACGCTTCGCTGGTGTTGGCTCAAAGCTGCAGCCCCATCGCCGCGCCCACACCTCTGTTGACGGCCATTCTCAATTACAGGCACAGGCAGGATGTTCCGACCGAAGCGGTACGGGAGGTCTGGAATGGCATCGAAGTGCTTCGTGCGGAGGAACGCACAAATTATCCCGTGTCGCTGTCCGTGGACGACCTGGGCGAAGAATTCAGACTGACCGCGCAAGTGCAGATGCCGGTCGCTCCAACACGTGTGTGCGATTACATGGCGGTGTCTCTCCAGTCGCTATCGGACGCGCTCGAATCGGATCCTGGCCGGGCGGTTGGGTCGGCGAACGTCCTGCCGCCTTCGGAACTCGAGCAGATAGCGGCCTGGAATCGTACGCAGGACGATTGTCCCTCGAACGTCTGCGTACACGAACTGTTTGAGGCCCGGGCAAAGACTATGCCCGACGCGCCCGCGGTGACGTTTGGCGGGGCCGAATTAAGTTACTCGGAACTGAACCGCCGCGCCAATCAACTGGCTCGTTATCTCCAGACCATGGGTGTGAAGCCGGATTCGCGCGTAGCGCTCTGTCTCATGCGCAGCTTCGAAATGGTCGTGGCGCTCCTGGCCGTGCTGAAGGCTGGCGGCGCCTATGTTCCGCTCGACCCGGAGTATCCGGAAGATCGCCTGAAGTACATGGCGGAAGACTGCGGGGCGGTTGTGCTTCTAACGCAGCGGTCTTATCAGGACTCATTTGCGGGTCAGAGCGTGTCTGCTCTCGACATCACGCAAGCGTGTCTGGCGTGCGGACATTTTTCAGATTCGGATCTCGATCGCGCCGAGGCGCCCGTCGCGCCGGAAAACGCGGCATATGTCATCTACACTTCCGGATCAAGCGGGCTGCCGAAGGGAGTGATCAACGAGCACCGGGCCGTTGTGAACCGCTTGTTATGGATGCAGCGGGCATACGGACTGAATGCAACCGACGTTGTTCTGCAGAAGACGCCATTCTCGTTCGACGTTTCCGTTTGGGAGTTCTTTTGGCCCTTGCTTGCCGGAGCGAGACTTGCGGTGGCGCAGCCCGGCGGGCACCGGGATCCGGGTTATCTCCTCGAGACCATTCGAACTGAGCATGTAACCACCGTTCATTTCGTACCCTCGATGTTGCAACAGTTCGTCAGCCACTCCGATCGGCTCGACTGTCCGGCGCTCCGGCGTGTGATCTGCAGCGGAGAGTCTCTCCCTGCGCCGCTCGTGCGTCAGTTCCACGACAAGATGCCCCTCATTGCCCTGTACAACCTGTACGGGCCGACCGAAGCGGCAATCGATGTGACCGCCTGGACATGTCCGCCCGATCCTGATCCGGTGTGCGTTCCTATCGGCCGGCCAATATCGAACATTCAGATCCGTATTTTGGACGCCCAGATGGGATTTGCCCCCGTGGGCGTCGCCGGGGAACTGTACATCGGCGGCGCCGGTGTAGCGCGCGGGTACGTTGACAAACCGGCGATGACCGCCGAGCGCTTTGTTCCTGACCCGTTCGCCGCGGATGCAGGCGCGCGGATGTATCGGACTGGCGACCTTGCACGATGGCTCGAAGACGGGAACATCGAATACCTGGGGCGAAACGATCTCCAAACAAAAATCCGGGGGATCCGAATCGAACTCGCGGAGATCGAAGCGCGCCTGACTCAACATGCCGCGATCCGGGAAGCGGTAGTGGCCGCTTGGGATGACGGTCCGGGCGACAAACAATTGGTCGCATACTATACAACCGCGGTCGTCGAGCCACCGGACGCCCAGTCTCTCCGCGACTTCTTAAGTAAGCAATTACCGGAGTACATGATTCCGGCGGCGTTCGTGCGAATGGAGACGCTGCCGCTCACGTCAAACGGCAAACTCGACCGGAAGAGTCTGCCCAAACCCGGCGATAGCGCTTATGCACGAACGCAGTTCGCCTGGCCGCGCGGCGAACTGCAAACAGTGTTGGCGCATGCCTACGCCGATCTGTTGAGAGTGGATCGCGTCGGACGCCACGATAATTTTTTCGCGCTCGGCGGCCATTCGTTACAGGTATTGCGCTTGGTGAAGGTCCTGAAGCGCGTGGGGATCGAGATTCTGTTAACCGATGTTTTCGAGCATCCCACAATCGAGTCTCTGGCGGCTCATTTAAGCACGCGCGGCGACACTCAAATACACGACCGGGCCATTCCGCTGCGCAGCTCGGGACGCCAGAGGCCAATGTTCATGCCGTATGAGGGCACGGGCGAAGTGTTATACGCATCGGTCCTGGCGCCACACATTGCCGCAGGCATTCCAGTTTACGCGTTACCCTATGTCGAGCCGGAACGCGCTCAGCTCAGGACCGTCGAGGCAATGGCGGCGCGTATGGTGCGCATGATCCGGGAAGTCCAGCCTGAGGGGCCGTATCGAATAGCGGGCTGGTGCGTAGCTGGAATCTTCGCCTACGAGATAGCGGCGCAATTGATGGGACAGGATCAGACCGTCGAGGTGCTCGCTCTTCTGGATGTGGATCCTCCGAATGTTCCGGAGTTGACGCCTGAAGATGCAACCCAGCAGTTGATGCAACTGTTCGAGTTGACGATCGGCCGCGTAAAACGGGATCATCCAGTGCTTCTAGACCTGAGATCGGTTTCCGCGTCAGCCGATTTCGACAGCTTGTTACAGAGAAGCCGCGAGCTGTCGGCGCTGCCGGCTTTTCTCGCCGACCTGTCTACCGGCGAGGTACAAAGCTATCTCCACCGGTTGTACACAATCCGGCGCGCGAAGTTGCAGTACGTGCCACAACCGCTCCCGATACCAATACAATTCTTTCAAGCAGAAGACGATCTTCGCGAGCGCGGCGACCTTCTCGAGGGGTGGAAGTCGCTCGTGCCGGAGAATGATTTTCAGGTGATTTCGATAAAGGGCCGGCATCACAGCATGCTTCGGGGCGCCAACGTCGAGGC
>DATDHK010000058.1:0-2779 GCA_036521635.1 Bryobacteraceae bacterium
CAGATCCCCCGGTTGTGCCCGCGCGCGCAAATATTCGAGGGACGCATACGCGCTGTTCCACGTACGCAGGTAGCCCGGCCAATCAAGCTGTCGCGCAAATATCTTCAGTTCAGGTCCATTGATTTGGAGCAGCGTGACCACCAACAGACTGATCACTCCACAATAGAAAACGCAGCATGTCAGGACTGCACGAGTGAAGCGCGGTGCGGCACAGTATAGGTGCGCCGCGCGATCGGCCAGGAACAAAAGCATCACAACGATTGGGGCGATCGCAAAGCGAAGAATAGCCCACTCGAAACTCCAATACAGCAGATACAAACCGGCAAACAACAGGCATGCGCGTTTGGCGCTGCTTCGCCGACGCGTCAGCAACCACACCGGAAGCGAGAACACCAACAAAGCTCCGAGCGGGCTGGGCGAATCCGACTCGAAGTGACGGCTCCCGTCAAATTGAGCGTGCCACGGTATCTGGATCCATCGGATGAATTTCTCCGGCAACGTTTTTCTGCTGCGCCCGGTGCGAACCGTTAGAGTATCGGCGGTTGCGAACGGGTAAACCGGATTACCCGTGAGTAAGAATGTTCGCACCTGCCAATAGGCGCCGGTAGTGAGGAAGAGCGCCGCCAACGCGATTGCGGTGCGTATCCGGTTAGGCCGCGACCGAATCGCAATCAGGTAGATAATGCCCAGCGGTACGGCCGCAAACAACGCGACGTGTTTGATGGCGAAAGCGGACCCGAGACAGGCTGCGCTGAAGTAAACCGACCGCAGGCAGCACGCCAGAGCGCACAACAGGAAAAACGCCAGCGCGAAATCGTTCTTTACGACGGCCCCTTCGAAAAGCAGGAACGGTGTCGCCGCCACGAAAGCCAACCCGGCCAGCGCTGCGTGCGAAGTTATTCCGCAGCGCCGCGCCACCGCGAACGCCGCAGCCAGCGACAGTATGAAAAAGAGCGGCGCAATCATTTGTGCAGCCGGTTGTCCGCCTAGCGCGAAAGCCATCGCCATCAGCACTTCGAACCCTTGCGGGAAATACGAATTCGGCTGGAACCGCAAGGGGGCGAGTGCGTGGCTTTCCGCAAAATATCTGGCGTCGGCCAAATGATAAGAGAGGGCATCGAAAACCAGCGACGGCGATAGAATAACCGCAAGACTGCACACCAGAAATATGGCCGAAAAAAACACCAGCACACCAGCCGGCGCACAGCGCAGCAAAGTTAACGAAGTCCAACGTTGGTGTGCCCGCCGCAGCAATACGAACAAACGTTTTACTTCGGAAAACAACACAACGCATGGAAGCGCCAGCATCGCCAAAAATACAACCGGATAGAAGAGATGCAGCAGGCCCAACACGAAAAGCGCACCCATCGTCTCCGCAATACCCGCCGCGGACGATAAGGCAATCTCTTCCGCGATTCCCGCAAACGAGAAACCAAATGTCCTCAGCGTACGCCGGCCCAGTGCAAATTGGGCCGTTCCGATAAGAATCGCAAGCAGCGTGGCGCGCGGTTGATATATCGCCATCCCAACGACAGCGATTCCCGCCAGGCCCGCCAGTTCGTAGCGCCACAATCTGCGAGCGCGAAAGTAAACATAGGCCGCGCATGCTCCGGCGAGCAAGATCGCCAACACCGGAAAGGTCTGCCGGAAGCGCGGTCCGTATGTGGCGAAATAATTGAGATGCCACAGCAGAGAGGGGAACGTAAGGCCCACGGACACTGCGGCCCACGCCAACCAAACCCAGGGGCGGGTCAGGTATTTTGCAAACATGCTACGACTTTTTCATCAGGCGATCCAGCATGAACAGGCCGATGAAATAAAATCCGGCCATGCCCAGGAACACCGGCCGGTAACCGAACGCCGTAATCACATAGCCGGGGACGATCGCGGAAAAAATAATGCCGCTCACTCCGCCTGCGAATCCTCCAATTCCAACCACCGCGCCGACGGCGTTTGGTGGAACCGAATCCGAAACCGTCGTGAACAAATTGGCCGACCAGCCCTGATGCGCCGCCGTTGCCAGGCCGAATAACAGGATGGCGTGGATGGCGCTCGGCACAACCACTCCCAATGCCGCGATGGGCACGCAGCAAGCGCAAATAAGCATCACGGTTTTTCTGGCTCGAATTGGCTGCCAGCCTTTTCTGATCAGCAAGCCCGATAACCAGCCGCCTGCCACGCTTCCAACGCTCGCCATGATGTAGATGAATGGCAGCGCCCAGCCGACCGCCTGCATGTCCAGCTTCCGTACATCGTGCAAATAGAGCGGCAGCCAGAACAGGTAAAACCACCACACTGGATCTGAAAAAAACTTTCCCCCAGCGAAGCCCCAAGTTTCGCGCAACGACGCCGCTTCCCACCACGGCATTCCCTTGGACTTGGCCAATCCAACTTTATCCACCGGCGGATGAATCCATAACCACGCCGCCACCCACACGATCCCCAAAGTTGCAGTGAGCAGAAAACAGATGCGCCATCCGTACGCTCTCGAGAGATACACCAATGCCGGCGGTCCGATCACCGCGGAAATATTAGTGCCCGAGTTGAAGACGCCGGTGGCGAACGCACGGTCCTTTTCGTCGAACCACTCCGAGACGGATTTGATGGCCGCCGGAAAATTACAGGATTCGCTCAAGCCCAGGAAGCCGCGCCACATTGCGAATTGAACCGCGCTGCGCGCGAACACTGTCAATCCCGCGGCCGCCGACCATGCGATTGCCGCGAACGCATAGGCAATGCGGCTGCCGAAACGGTCCACGAATCCGCCCATGAACAACAG
>DATDHK010000059.1:0-2306 GCA_036521635.1 Bryobacteraceae bacterium
AGGCATCATCCACGACCCCCTGCCGCTGCTGTACAACGATGGCGCGGTGATCCTGGGATTGGTTTATGGCTATCTGCCGTTCATGGTTCTTCCACTATTTGGCACGTTAGAAAGGTTGGATCGCAATCTGCTGGAGGCCGCCGCGGACCTCGGCGCACGACCCTGGGCCACGCTGCTGCGCGTGGTGCTGCCGTTGTCCGCGCCCGGGATTCGAGCAGGAGTGATTCTGGTTTTCATTCCATGCCTGGGTGCGTATCTGACGCCCGATTTGTTGGGCGGCGGCAAGTCCGTAATGATTGGCAACCTGATTCAGAATCAATTCACGACGGCGCGCGATTGGCCGTTCGGCTCGGCAATTTCACTGGCCCTGATGGCGGTGGTAATGTTGCTGCTGATCGCATTCGTGCGGCGCGATGAAGAGGGGCTGCTGTGAAGCGCACTGGCCGGCCCCTCGCAATTTACGCTCTCGCGGCATATCTTTTCCTGCATCTGCCGCTGTTGATTCTCGCCGCATTCAGCTTCAACGAATCGCGCTTCACCGTGTGGCAGGGCTTTTCATTTCGCTGGTACACCGCCGCATGGCACGATTCGCAACTCATGGAAGCCACCGGCAACAGCTTGATCATCGCGGTCTGCGCAACGGTGCTTTCCACCATCATCGGCACCCTGTGCGCCTATGGACTTTGGAAGCGTCGATCGCCGGTACTCTCAGGCTCGCTCTATCTATCCTTAGTCACGCCTGAAATCGTCACCGGCGTTTCGCTGCTCGCTTTCTATCAATGGATTTTCCGCTTTCTACAGGTGCAGTTGGGCATGCATACGGTGATCCTGGCGCACGTTTCGTTCTCGATCGCTTACGTCGTGATCGTCGTGATGGCGCGGCTCCGCACCGTGGATGGATCGCTCGAAGAAGCGGCGCTCGATCTCGGCGCGAACGAGTGGCAGGCATTTCGCTATGTCACTTTACCCGCGGTGCTGCCCGCCGTGGCCGCCGCCGCAATGCTTGCCTTCACCGTTTCATTTGACGACTACGTCATCACCAGCATGGTGGCCGGAGTGGATTCAGAGACGCTGCCCATGGTCATTTACGCCATCGCGCGGCGTGGCGTGAACCCGGTAGTGAACGCGATTTCGGCACTACTGGTTTTGGGTTTCGGATCGCTGATTCTGATTTCCGAGAGGCTGCGCACCAGGTGAACCGGCGAGTTTTTCTATTGGGCGCGGGCGCATCAGGACTCGCGGCCTGCCGCGGCGACCGCCGCCCCCGGCTCAACGTGTTCAACTGGTCGAGCTACATCGCCCCCGGCGCCGTCCCGAAGTTCGAGGCGGAGTTTGGCGTGCGTGTGCGCTACGGCGTGTACGAGAGCAACGAGGAAATGCTCGCGCGCGTGATGGGCGGCAACTCGGGATGGGACATGGTTTTCCCCACCGGCTACATCGTGAAGCCGATGCTCGCCAATGGATTGCTGGCCCAGCTCGATCACGCGCAACTTCCGAATCTCGCGCAGCTCGAGCCCCGGTCCCAGCAGCCGGATTGGGATCCGGAGCTGAAATGGTCGGCGCCCTACATGGTGACGGCCGCGGGCATCGCCTACAATCGCAAACTGAATCCGCCGCCGCGCGCATGGGCGGACATGTGGGATGCAAGGCTGCGCGGAAAGCTGACCATGCTCGACGATCCGTTCGATACCATCGGAGCCGCTTTGAAAAAACTCGGCCTTTCGGTGAACACGAGCGATCGCGGGCAACTGCTGCGCGCCGAAGCGGAGGCCGTCAAACAGAAACCCTTGCTGCGCGCGTATTTGAATGCGGAAGTGCGCGATCAACTGGTGAGCGGCGACGTGTTGGCCGCCCACATGTGGAACACCACGGCGCAGCAGGCCATGGATTCTTCGCCGGACATTGGCTTTGTTTATCCGGCCGAAGGCTACGCAGTCTATCCCGATTGTTCGGTAATCCTGCGCGAGAGCAAGCGCCCGGAGCTGGCGCACAAGTTCATCGATTTTCTTCTGCGCCCGGACATAGCCGCCGCCAACGCCTTGGCCGCCCGCACGACCACAACCAATGCGGGCGCCCGCAAGATTTTCCCGCCCGAGTTCCGAGACAACCCGACGTTGTATCCGGCGGAAGAAACCATAGCCCGAGGCGAGTGGGCGAAAACTGTCGACCCAGACTCGCAGCGCCTGCGCGATCGTATGTGGACCGAAATCAAATCAGCGTAACTCCACAACAACCGACTCCCTTACGGTCGCGGCTCGGAACAGGCTGGCCGGCACTTGCCTTCCGAGCCGCGACCGTAAGGGAGT
>DATDHK010000060.1:0-22961 GCA_036521635.1 Bryobacteraceae bacterium
AATCTCGTACCTTTTAGAGATGGAGATCGGGCGTGACGCGGCCTTCAGGCTGCCGCATCGAGACTCGTCCTTGATCGACTGTCTAAAAGTACGAGATTTCCACTAGCTTACTCACAGGGGTACCTATATGAAGAAATTTGCGTTGTTGATCCTAGGCTTGGCGTCGGCACTTTGGGCGCAGGCGCCCGTTCCGAAAGACATCCAGGTCTTCGGCCAGAAGATCCACTATCTCGAGGCCGGCTCCGGCCCAACAGTGATTCTGCTGCATGGCTTGGGTGGCGACGGTTCCAACTGGGCCTCCACAATTCCAGCGCTGGCTAAGAGCTTCCACGTTTTTGCGCCGGACCAGATCGGCTTCGGCGCATCCGACAAACCGCTCGCCAATTATCGCGTGGGCATGCTGGTCGACTTTCTGGATAGCTTCTGCAAGAAACTCGCGATAACGAAAGCCACCGTAGTCGGGAACTCGCTGGGTGGCTGGACCGCCATGGCGTTCACGATCGCGCATCCGGACAAGGTGGAGCGCATGGTGCTCGTCGATAGCGCCGGATTTTCCTTCGAGCATCTGGGCGGATCCAAGCCGACGCGCGAGATGCTGGAAGTCATGAATGTGTCGACAGTGGAAGGCGCGAAAATATTGTTGGGCGTGATTCTCGCCAACAAAGCGATGGCTACGGATGCTGCGGCTGAAAATCTCCTCGCCGACCACCTGCGCAAGAACGACGGCTATACCGTCGAGCGATTCATCGACTCCATCTTCAGGGGCGAAGACGTCGTGGATGGAAAACTGGCGAAGATCAAAGTTCCGACGCTGGTCGTTTGGGGCCGCGAGGATGGTCTTACTCCGTTAGCGAGCGGAAAGATGATGGCCAACGAAATCACGGGATCGGAAATCGTGATTCTGGATCGCTGCGGGCACGTTCCGCAGATTGAATGCGCAGTTCCGTTCAACGCAGCGCTGCTAAAGTTTCTAAACGCCGGAACAACGCAACCCACGGCACAGCGATAGACTCGCCTGTTACAATCGCATCGAGATGAACATTTCCCGGCGCACCTTCGTCCAGGGCGCGGCCGCCGCGGCTGCCGCACCCATGCTGCTGCTTGGTGAAAAATCCGCGACGCTCGGCAGCGGCCGGCATACCTACGAATTCGTGGCGGACTGGGGCACGCTTCCAAACAGCGTGCGCTGGGGTTACACGCACGGCGTCGCAATCGATTCTCAACACCGCGTTCTGATCCACAATCGAAGCCGTGACGCCGTTGCGATCTTCGACGCCGATGGGAAATTCATCAAGAGTTGGGGCCAGGATTTCGAGCAGGGCGCGCACGGCATGCTGCTCAGCCAGGAAGGCGGGAACGAATTTCTATATCTCGCCGATCCCGAGCGGCACTTGGTCGCCAAGACCACGCTCGACGGCGAGCGCTTGTGGGTGATGCGCTATCCCCAGGAATGCAACGCCTACCAGCGCGAAGATCAGTACAAGCCGACCAATGTCGCCGTGGCTCCGAATGGCGACATCTATATCGCCGACGGCTATGGACTGAGCTGGATTCATCAGTACAACGCCAAGACCGAGTACATACGATCCTGGGGCGGCAAGGGCGCGGCAGCGGGCCAGCTCGATTGTCCGCATGGAATTTGGATCGACACGCGGGGAGCGCGGCCCATCATTGTCGTCGCCGACCGCGGCAACAACCGTCTGCAAAACTTCTCGCTTGCCGGCGAGCATATTGGATTCGTCACCGGCGAGTTGCGCCGTCCTTGTCATTTCGATCAGCGGAATGGCGAGCTGCTGGTCCCCGACCTGAACGGGCGCGTCACCATCTTCGACAAAGACAACAGGCTGATCGCGCACCTGGGTGACAATCCGGAAATCTGGAACACCAAGGGCTGGCCGAATATTCCGCATGAAATGCGCGTGACCGGCAAATTCGTATCGCCGCACGCCGCCTGTTGGGACGCGCAAGGAAACATTTATGTCGTGGAATGGATCCGGGACGGGCGCGTCACCAAGCTAAGGCGCGTGTGAGGGTAGGAATAGATTTTGGCACCACCCGCACCGTGGTCGCCGCAGTGGATCGCGGGAATTATCCGATGCTTCCGTTCGAAGATGCGGAGGGCGAGAAGGTCGAGTGGTTCCCCTCTCTGGTGGCGGTCAAAGGCGATGAGCGATTTTACGGCTGGCAGGCCTGGGCGTACCAGCAGCAGCCGGATTGGACCATTGTCCGATCGCTGAAGCGTGTGCTTCAGGACGCCGGTCCGAACACAATCCTGCAGCTTGCCAACCAGGCCATTCCGCTCATTCAAGTGCTGCGCGAAATGGCGGCGGCGATGCGTTCGGCGCTGCCCAACGAAAAGCTGGAAGTGATGCTCGGTGTTCCAGCGAACGCAAATAGTAATCAGCGATTCATGACTGTCGAGGCTTTTCGATCGGCCGGCTGCGATGTGATCGGCCTGTTGAACGAACCGTCCGCCGCGAGCATCGAGTTCGGTCACAAGACAAAAATCAACGGGGCGCTGCTGGTTTACGATTTGGGCGGGGGAACGTTCGACGCTTCGCTGGTGGAGATCGGCGAGAAGACCCACCAGGTGATTGCCACCGAAGGTATTCCCACTTTGGGCGGCGACGATTTCGACGAAGTTCTCGCCGGCTTGGCGATGAGCGAGGCGGACCGGCAGGATCTTTCGCAATCCGAGGAGTTTCGTTTGCTCGAGGAATGCCGCGTGAAAAAAGAGGCGCTGCATCCCAACACGCGCAAGATCGTTCTGGACTTGGACATTGTGCGCGAAGGCCTGGGCGCCGTGACCGTAGGGGTTGGCGACTACTATGAGCGATGCCGTCCGCTGCTGGATGAAACATTAATTGTCGTGGACGACCTGCTGGGGTCGAGCGAAGTGGAAGCGCTGTATGTAACCGGCGGCGGCAGTGAATTGCCGATCGTGGGCCGGGTGCTTCGCGAGAAGTTCGGCAAGCGCGTGCGCCGTTCCTTGCATGCGCGTTCGGCCACCGCAATCGGTCTGGCGATCCAGGCCGACGAGCAAGCCGGCTATGTGTTAAGCGAGAAATTCACCCGCTATTTCGGAGTGTGGCGCGAGGGCGATAGCGGCCGCCGCGTCATCTTCGACCCGCTCTTTTCAAAGGGCGCCGCGCTGCCGCGCCCCGGCGAACAGCCGCTAGAAATTCGCAGGCGCTACATGCCGGTCCACAATATCGGGCACTTCCGCTATCTGGAATGCAGTCATCTGACGGAAGATTACCAGCCCGCAGGCGATGTAACGGTGTGGGACGAAATCCAATTTCCATTCGATCCGGCGGTGCAGGATGCGGACAGCGTTCCGGTGGAATATTCCCAGGCCGCGATGTCGCAAGAGATCGAAGAGAAATATTCGAGCGATGCCAGCGGCGCCGTCACCGTGACCATCGCGAACCTCACGGCGGGTTATGAACGGCAATACCGGCTGGGACGCTGGGCTGCAAAAGATGCGCCGGTGGTTGCTCCCAAACAACGGCTGCGGCACAAAAAATCGAAGCCGCCGTCGGCCCAGGCGGAACGCGGCCGGTGACCCACGAACTGCTGGATGCTCTGCGCCGATCCAAGGTGTACGATCTTGCGCAGCCCTACTTTGTCGGGATGCCGCATTTCCCCACCCATCCTCCGTTCCTGTTCGGACTGACTAAGAAACACGGAGACTATGTTGCGGAAACCGGCATGAGCTCCGCGGCCGATTCCATTGCGCTCGGTAGCCATGTCGGCACGCACATCGACGCTCTCTGCCACTTTTCGTGCGATGGAAAACTTCACGGCGGCGCGGACGTTGCCTCCGTGCAGAGCGATGGCGGCGGCATTGGCGAACTATCGGTGGACACCATCGCGCCTATTCTGCGCCGCGCCGTGATGCTGGACATTGCAGCCCACTTGAAGATGGACGCGTTGCCGACAGACTTTGCAATTACGCCGGAGCATCTGGAATCGGCCGCCAACCAGCAGAACGTCGCCATTCAAAAGGGCGACGTCGTGCTGCTCCGAACCGGTTGGGCGCGCTTCTGGAACGACGCCTCCCGCTACATCACGGGCGGAAAAGGGACGCAGGCGGCCGGCCCAGGCCCTGAAATCGACGGCGCTCGATGGCTGAGCAAATACGGAGTGTTCGCCGTGGGATCGGACACCGTGGCGTTCGAGAAAGTGCCGACGGCCAGCATGCCCGTGCACGTACATCTGCTGGTAGAAAGCGGAATCCATATCATCGAGGCGTTGAACCTCCAAGAACTCTCCCGCGACCGGATCTACGAATTTGTCTTGGTCGCCACGCCGCTCAAAATCCGCGGCGGCACCGGATCACCGATCCGACCCCTTGCTCTGGCCTGAAGCGGCGTTCTTTGTTTCCGGATGCAGGCCGGCGTGCGGTCTCACACCCTTGTCTTTCCATTCGCGCAGTTCCGCGAATCCCGCGGCGACCTCATTCGGCAGAATCACGCAGTGTCCGTCGTGCTTCACATATTGCTGCACGAACATGGCCTGCGAGCCGCTCTGCTCCACCAATTCCGGATAGCGCGCCGGAATGCGAACCGGCACCAGCGGATCGTAGCTGGTATGAATCGCGAGCATCGGCCGCGTCAATTTGCCGGTGGGCGTATACCAGTTGCGAACATATTCGGCCGCTCGTGTATCGGCGGTATAACGCTTCACGCCGTCGTTCAGCGCATTGTAATCCTCAGAGGTTTCGTAGATGACGTTGCGATTGTCGAATGGGTTGCCGCCGCTGCGCTGCTGCAGGTCGAGCAGCATATAGGTGATGAACGTCAATGTGCCCGCCAGGTCCTTGGTGTCGTGCGCGCCGGAATAGCGCAGGAGCGCGGCGGCTTTTTCCGGTTGAGCATCCATGACCGCCTGAAGTTGCTTGGCGGCCTCGGGGTTGCTCTTGTAGTCGGCGGGAACTTTGTCGGGAGGGGGCAGCGCGCCGGGGAAATAATAATCGAAGACGACGCGCGCGTCGAATGCGCCGCGCTCCATGAAGTAAGTCGTCGGCGCCAGCGGGCCGCACAATGCGAGACCCGCATCGTAGCTGGGAGCGAAGCGTTCCATGAACAGCATGGTGAGAAAGCCGCCCATGGAATGGCCGGTGATGAAAGTCTCCTTCGGTTGTCCGTACTTGCTGGTGAAGTGCCGTCGCAGCGCCTCGGTGTCCAGCACGGCTTCCTGAATGGCCCATCCGCCGGCCACATATCCGGACTGCGCGAGGGCGTATCCTTGCTCGGTGAAGACGGCGAGCACGGCGGGCAGTTTGCCTTCCTTGAAGCTTGCGGGCGCCGGGTTGTATCCGTGGCAATACATCACCAGACCGCCGTTCCAGTTTTCGGGGACGTCGATGCGGAACTTGGCGCCGTTGATCTCGCCGATTTCGGTCTTGTGCTCCATCTTGGGAGCGGCGACACACAGGGTCGCGCAGAGGGCAAGGGTGTAGAGGAGTTTCATTTGAGCCAGTATATCAGGGGACTGGGGCTTGGGACCGCTCCTCTACCGTACGGCAAATCCGATGCACTTCCGCTTCGTCGATCGGCTTGCTTAGCACGAAGCCTTCGCCGCCCTGGAATGCGCGGGCCAAATCCGTGTCGAATCCGTCGGTGACCAGGACGAAGCCGCCCACCTGATGGCGCACGCGCTCGAAGAATTCCACCCAGTTGAGACCGGGCAGGCGGACCGCGCAAATGGCCATGTCGAAGCGCATGCGCTGCGCCAGGTCGGCTGCTTCCTCCGCGCTCGAGACCGGCACCACGCGATCGCCGCGAACCCCGAGCAACTGGACCAACTGGCGCTGCACCTTGTTATCCGGCTCCACGATCAACACCGTAAGCTGCCGGCTGCCACCCTGCGGTTCGGCGCCCGGCGCCACGCCGACGCGCCGGATCTCCACCACCGGCAATTCGATATCGAAGCGCGCCTGCGTGGAGGAGACGTGCACCACGCGAAACTCGCCGCCATGGCTTTGCACGATTCCGCGGCAGACTCCCAGGCCGAGCGCTCCCGACCCGGCATGATCGCTATCCAGTCCGTCGGTTCTCTGAAATTCCGAGGAGCGCGTGGGGTAGGCGATCTCCACCAAAACCCGGCGGGCCAGCAGGCTGGTGGAAACGGAAATGATCTTCTCGCGCGCCTCCACGGCGGCCTTCTCGGCATCGGCCAGAAGATTTACGAGCACCTGGTCGAGCTGCCCCCGCGACCCCATCACCATCGCGCGTTTCGGCGCCAACTGCGATCGAATCTCGATTCCGATTGCGCTGCACTCCGGCACGCGGAATTTCAGGAGGCCCGCGAGCAGCGCGTTGACGTCCACCGGCTCCGCTTCGGACTGTTCGATTCTCGCGAACGACACCAGCCGCGCCACGATTTCCGACGCGCCGCGCGCCTGGTCCGCGATGGTTTGCAACTCCGGATTCGCATTCCCGTTCTGGCGCGACCGCACCGTCGAAGCCAGCGCCGCGATCGATTCGAGCGGCGAGCGCAACTCGCCCGCGACGTCCGAAATCAGTTGTCCCGATGCAGCCACTTTCTCGCTGCGGAACAGTTGCTCGCGGATGGAATGCTGATCCTGCAGCTTCAGCGCGGTGGCCACCTGGTTGGCCAGGTGCTGCATGGCCGCCTGCTCGCTTTGGCTGAAGTAATGAAGGCGGTCGCGATGATGCAGCTCCATCACTCCCAGCAATTCGCTGTGCGCGAACATGGGAACGAACAGCACGGAGCGTGGCGAACCGGCAAGATCTTCTTTCCGGAAAAGCGGACTGCGCCGCGTGTCGTGCACCGCGACCAGCGTGCGATTTCGAAAGCAGGCCGCAATGCCCGCCGCCAGTGCGCCTTCCGGCGCATCCAGCTCGATGAACTCGCCGGCGGAGCTGGCCGAGTGCACGGCCTCAAGCGTTTTGGTCCCGCGAGCCAGGATGTACATCCCGATTCCGGAGGCGTTCGAAAGCTCGGGCAACGTGAGGGTCAACCTTCTTAGGATCTCGGCCGGCGACGTGGCCCCGATCACCTCTTCGCCCAGCGCGTTCAGCAGCCGCATTCGCCGGCGCAGGGCAGCCATGCGGCGCTCGCGTATCCACCAGATGCCCAACAATAGGGAGGCGAACAACAGCGACGCCAATAGGAAAGGAGGCCGGATCATCCACGCCTTTTCCAGAATCACGACCGACGCCGGATTTGGAATCAAGATTTGAAAGAAACGGTCATAGGGAGGCCGGGTGCAGTATTGATTGGAGATGCCCGTGACGCGGATGCGGTCGCCGGCCCGGAGTGCAGTGAGCTGAGGACCGTCATCGCGGCGGATCCTGGGAAGGAAAATGCTGACCTCCTTCCCTTTTTCCCCGATCGCGACAATGTCGCCGCCCGCGTTTTCTCCGGACGATAGGACGATGCTTTCCGTGGTTACAAGCACGCCCAAATAACGAAACGAAGCCAGGGCGGCTGGTTTCACAACCTTCGGCGCGGGGGGCGCGGCCCGGCTCAGTCGCCGGATTTCACGGGGCAGCAGGACTGGAATCCCGCCGCGTTTACCAATGATTCCTTGCACTTCCAGCCAGTCGCCCGGCTCAAAGCCCTGAAACTGGCGGTCGGGACCTTGCAGCAGCAGGCCGTAGGCGGCATCGTCTTGTATGGGCAGATAGTGGGAATCGGACACCCATAGTGGGGGAGATGACACTCGACCGGTTACGATCACGTCTTTACCGTCGTAGGCGGGGGTTGAGTCGGGCGGGACACGGGAGGCGGCTTGCTGGAGGGTCAGGCGGGTTTGGGCTGAGGCGGTTAGGGCCATTGCGAGGCAGAGCGTTGCTGCGGGCAGGCAGGGGCGTCCGCTCCCTGACGGTCGCGGCTCGGAAGTCAGTTTTGGGGCGTAGGCCATGTCACCGTCCATTAGATCGGCAGAATGCGTCTGAACCTCCAACCACCGGCATAAACGAACTAATTCATTTAATTGTCGTTATTAGTGTCCATTTATGGGATTAGCTCTGTTTGGTAATTTCGCTTTACTGTCGTTTCCATATTAATGGTGATGAAGATGGCACGGAGCCTGGCGGTGCGGCAGCGGGAATGCTGAATGACCGCCAAGGTGCTGCTGAGCAACGAATTAGGAGGGACAACAGCCGCGGAAAGAAATATTGGAAGGCTTGTGATCAGCGTTGCCGCCAGGTCCAGATCGACACGGCCGACAGCCAAGGCGAGCACTAGAATCACGCCCGAGGCGCCTGAAGGCCGCGCCTCGCGAGCTACTTCG
Organism: Bryobacteraceae bacterium; assembly: GCA_036521635.1. Taxonomy (GTDB): domain Bacteria; phylum Acidobacteriota; class Terriglobia; order Bryobacterales; family Bryobacteraceae; genus Palsa-89. The sequence goes on from DATDHK010000060.1 coordinate 8,267, forward strand.
CTTCCAAAATGAATGTTGGCGCTACGCCCGACAACGTCGAGAAGCCCGACGGACCCACCGCCGTCAGCCAGCTCGAGCAGCCCTGCACTTTGCCCAGGTAGGAATGCGGGTGGACGTCCACGCGCATCCTTTGCATTTCCATGTGGCCGTATTGCAAAACCGGGAACATGTCCAGGACCGGCTCCACCACTTCTTGCACCACGTACGGATTGCGGAGCGCCGTGCGCAAGGCCTTCTCCCAACCGGGCTCGTCCACTTCCGATCCGCGGAACGAATGCTGGTCCGTGCCGTCGTCGTTCGGACGCAGCACCAGCTTGTTGCGGTTGTGCAGAATGAACTCGGGAAGATCGACGGTCTTGTTCCGGTATTTGGTCTTGGCTTCTTGCACCACGCGAGTCCACGGCACGAATTCCTTGATGGTCCGCCGCTCCGACGCCGGGAAGCCGGCGGTGATTTCGTCGTCGGTGAGCAGATCGAAGATCGCTTTCTTCTGGGCCATCTCCGAACGGAAATTATTCACTACGCACACCGCGTGTTCCTGATAGGCGCGCAGCAGCGGATGCGTCAGGTCGAAGCGCAACAGAAATTCCTGTACTTTCACGCGGCGGAAAACCAGGTCGATGGCGAAGTCGCCGCGGCGCAGAACGTTGTTCCGGTATTCCAGCTGCTCCGGCGACACCACCTCGACCGCGTGGCCTTCCCGGCGGAAAAGATTGGCGATGAGAGCGTTCTCGCCCGACTCCGTTGTCTGGAACGGCTGCCGGAATTCCAAAATCGCGATGTTCGGCTTCTTGGTTTTGCCGCCCCACTCCTTGAACGCCTTGAGAATGGCCTGCAGCAGGAACCGCGTTCCCGGCAATTTCTCCAGCTTGTAGCGCTTGCGGAATTGCTTGACCGGCGCCGCGTCGTAGAAAATATCCGAGAGCGCCTCGCCGTACGCGACGCCGGTGGGCGTGTCGGGAATGTAGCGCGCGAATCGCAGCGTGCCGTTGTTGAGGTGCGTATCGATCAACGACGTGACCGAAAGAAATGGATAACCGGGATCCACGGCCGCCAACATCTTTTCGGCCGGCAACATTTCCATTCGCGCCATCAGCGCAGGACTGCCGATCGCCAAATTCTCGACCCGATCCACCGCGCTGGAGAACGACTCCACCGCCTTCACCAATCCCTTGTACTGCCTGCGCGTGATAAAATGCGGACGCAGCACCGGAGACACAGGTCTACCGCCGACGGCCAAGTTGTCCGCTTTCATGCGTTCCTGGAGTTCGTGCGCCCAGGAAAGATCTTTAAATTGGTCGCCCTCTAAAAGTTTGTGGTAGCGGGCTACAGCCTCGCCCATCTGGGTCATTTGTGGTCCGATTCTCTCTGACCTCAGTATCGCACGCGGTTTCTGGAAAGTGAAGTGCTGAGCGACTTTTCAGCGCTGTTTAGTCATTTATTTACTATAGCTTAAGAGGAATTTATGGTGTTTTGCAAAAAGCTTGTTTTTGGGATCGTTTTAGCGGGCAGCCTGATGGCCGACGAGGGAATGTGGCTTTTCGACCACCTTCCCAAAGAGCAAATTCAGAAGAAGTATGGGTTCGTTCTTACGAATGAATTCCTGCTGCATCTGGAGCGCGCGTCGGTTCGTTTTGACAACGGCGGATCGGGTTCGTTCGTGTCGCCGCGCGGTCTGCTCTTCACCAATCATCACGTCGGCGCGGACTGCATCCAAAAGCTAAGCACGGCTGAGCACGATTACATGGCCGGCGGATTTCAGTCCGCCACCGATGCCGATGAGAAGGCTTGTCCCGATCTGGAAGTGAATGCGCTTCTCAGCACCGAGGACGTAACGGCAAAAGTCAACGCGGGAATTTCGGACAAGACTCCCAGCGCCGACGCGAACCGGCTACGCAAGGCCACCATCGCACGAATCGAGAAAGATTGCGCGTCATCCGGGAACCGGTGTGATGTTATCTCGCTCTACTCGGGCGGGCAATACAGTCTTTATCAATACAAGAAGTATACGGACGTGCGGTTGGTGTTCGCGCCGGAATTCGCCGTCGCTCAATTTGGAGGCGATCCCGACAATTTCACTTATCCGCGATACTGCCTGGACTTTTCATTATTCCGCGCTTATGAGAATGGCAAACCGGTATCGAGTCCTGAATATCTGGCCTGGAGCCACACCGGCGTCAAGGATGGCGAGCTTACTTTCGTGTCCGGAAATCCAGGGTCGACCGGGCGGCTGCAAACCATCGCGCAGATGCAGTTCAGCCGCGACGTATCGTATCCGATGATCCTGAGCAGGCTTAAGGAGAGGATAGAAAAGCTTCTGGAATTTAGCGCGAAGAGCGCCGAGAACAAACGCGTCGCGCAGGATTATCTGGATATCGACCAGAACAGCTACAAAGCCTACAACGGTTTCGAGGCCGGATTGAAAGATCCCAAATTGATGGACCGCAAGCGCGACGAAGAACGCAGGCTGCGAGCCGCGATTGACGACGATCCGGAAAAGAAAAAGAAGTTCGGTAAAGTTTGGGATGAAGTGGCGAATGCGTACAAAGAGTACGCCACGTTTTTCAAGCCTTATTACTTGCTGGAAGCCACCGGCGGAAACTCGGACCTGTTTTCTGTCGCCAAGGACGTGGTCCGCTACGCCGAAGAAAAACAGAAGCCGGACGACCGGCGATTGAGCGGCTATCAGGACGCGGGTTTGCCGTCCGTGGAGCAGAAAATGTATTCGCCCGCGCCGATCGACAATTCGGTGGAAGAGCTGGTGCTGGCCCAGCAATTTCATACGTTCCAAAAAGAGCTGGGGTCGAATGACGCCACGGTGAAAGCCGTGCTTGCGGGAAGAACGCCCGAGGAAGCCGCGCATCATTATGTGTCGACGAGCAAGCTACAAGATGTTGCGGAGCGAAAGCGGCTGGCCAACAATCTCGATGCGGTGAAGAATTCCAAGGACGGAATGATCCAGCTTGTTCTGATTCTGGATGCGCCGGCGCGGAAGTATCTCAAGCAATTCGAGGACGTGGTGGAGGCGGTGCTCACATCCAGCGCGGCGAAAATCGCGCAGGCGCGTTTTTCCGTGTATGGCGCCAACGAATATCCCGATGCGACGTTCACGCCCCGGTTGTCGTATGGTCCGGTTCGCGGATACAAGAATGCCGCCGGCAAACCGGCGCCGTATGCGACCACGTTCGCCGGACTGTACCGGCGCGCTACGGGCAAAGAACCGTTTGCGCTGCCGCAGAGCTGGATCAAAGCCAAAGCGGCGGTGAATCCGAGCACGCCGTTCGATTTCGTCACGACTGCCGACACGCACGGGGGAAATTCCGGGAGTCCGACGGTGGACACCAAGGGCGAGATCATCGGGATTTTGTTCGACGGAAATCTGGAGGGGCTTCCGAACCGGTATGTGTACACGGAAGAGCAGGCCCGGTCGCTGCATGTGGCGAGCAACGCGATTATTGAGGCGCTGCGAAAGGTTTATCGGGCGGACCGGGTGCTGAAAGAACTGGGGTTCTAAACGAAATCCACACCTGGCTCGTCATAGTTGCCGATCGTGAATCGGGCCGCTCCACTTCTGGTGTTCGTGTCTCTTGCCACTGCGCAAGAAACACACGACGGGCTGGAGTGGGCTGTCGCACTGCGCGGGCGATTCCGTGAAATGCACAATCCGGTTGTCGCCACGTATGCGCTGGGCCGGCTCGCTTCGCTAGTTTGCGCGAAGGATCGAACAGCGGGCGCGGGTTTGTTTCGAGAGTCGCTCACGCGTCTGAACATGTTGCCGGACCGCGCATTCAGCGACATTGGTCCGGTGTTGCCGGTATCGAGTTTCTCGGGACTCTGGAAATTCATCATGCCGGAAGCCCTGCGCTGCGATCCGGAGATCGGCAATTTTCTCAACGCCGACCGCATCCGGGCGCGCATGGCCGAGGAACGCCGGAAGGCGAATTACAATCTCTCAGTCGCCCGGTTGATGGTCGATGAGCAACCGGATCGCGCCGCGCAACTGGCCGACGCTGCAATGGCCACCAGCGATCCGAACGTGCTCGATATTACCGTGCTTTCGCACTTTTTGTGCGAATTGCGCGAGCGGGCGCCGGACCTTGCCGACGACTTTTTCCCGAAGGCGCTGGACTTCGTCACGTCTCCGTCCGAGCCAAGGCTGGACTTGCTTTTGGAACTGGGCAAGTATCTGTTCACCGCTCCCTGGCTGATCGAGAAGCTGGGGTCCGACAAGAAGGAGTTGCAGGATGTTTTTTCCATCGGAGGCTCCACGGTTGCGAACCTGATGGCCACGCGTGAAAGCGCGAATTCCGATGACGTGGAGACCTACATAAAATCGGCGTTGACAGTGCTGACGGCGACTGGGAATCCGAACTACGATCCGATTGTTGCGTACGCCATCGCTTATCAATTGCTGCCGAAGGCGCGCGAATCGATGCCTGAATCGGCGGATGAATTCGAGAAGGTGGCGGTGCAGCTCATGCCGCAGGTGGGCGCGAGCGCCGCCGAAATCCAATCGAAGCTCGGCCGGGCGCAGTTGCCGGAGGATGCCATCGGGCCGCTGCTCAGCGGAAGCGATCGCCTGATCGGCAAAGCATTGCGCCTGGCGCTCGCGAATCATTTTCAGGATGCGCGGGACACGTTGGCGTCGGCCGGAGATTCGGATGTCGAATCGCAAGTGAAAGCGCTCATCGATTTCGCGGAGGCCGCGTACTCGATCGGGCGGAAGGACATCGCCAAGGCTTCGTATCTTGCCAATTCGTTGCCGCCCGGCGTGAAGCGGAGCCTGCTCTATGCGGGCATTATGTCCATTGCGAGCGGGGAGGCCGCCAGCGAGGAATTGAAACTTGCGATGAGGGACGTGGAGCTGCTTCCGGCCGAACACCGCATGTTCGTTCTTTCAGCGCTTGGCGCGGCGATGTTGCACGCGGACTTGGATTGGACGCTGACCGTGGTGAACCAGATGGTGGTGGCCGCGAATAATGCGTCGATGCGGCCGCGGCGCGTGAAGTTCGAGCCCAAGAGCGTGCGCGTGTTTAGTCCCAATGCCGAGCGAACTACGGACAGCTCACGCATAGTTTTCGGCGGCCGGGGGTTGTACGAAGTTGTGGCCGGCAGCCTGAAGCGGCATCAGTTCCGTCTGCAAGTGCCCGGGGTGATCCGGTTTACTTTGCCGGCGTTTCTGGCCGATGCGGGCGCGCTCGATCCGAAGCAGTTGGAATCGGCGGTATTGAGTTTGCGCGATGAGAATCGGCTGGCTAGCGCGTTGAATGCGCTGGCGGCGCTGCGGCTGAAGTAACGTATCCATAGCCGGCTAGAATCGATTTGCCCGTGCCCGCGAGCAGGAATTCGGTGAACTTTTTCGCGGCCTCCACATTCGGGGATTTGGCGACGATTCCCAATTCCTGATTGAGGGGCTGGTGCAGGTTTTCGTCCACGCGAATTACTTTGCCGGATTCGTGCAACACCAACGAGTAGGCGGTGAAGACGGCGTCGGCGTTGTTCGATTTGCCGTATTGTTTCGCCATGCCGATGTTTTCCGCGTAGACGATTTTGGGCTGCACTTGACGCCAGATGTTGAGGCGTTGAAGCGTGTCGACCGCGGCTTGACCGTAGGGCGCGAGGTCGGGCTTGGCGATTGCGATGACGCGCACGGTGGGGGATGTGAGATCCTGCATGGTTTTGTTTTCGCTGGGAAACCAGAGCGCGAGCACGCCGCGGGCGTAGACGGCGCGGGTTCCTGGCTGTATAAAACCCTTGTGTTCCAATTCCGCTACATGCTCGGAGTCGGCTGCGGCGATTACATCGAACGGGGCGGAGTTTTCGATTTGCCGGGCGAGTTGGGCTGTGGACGCGAAATTGAAAACGGGATGAATGCCGGTCTCGGTTTCGAACTGTGGTCCGACGCGCTCGAATACGTCGGTGAGATTCGCCGCGGCTCCGACGGTCACGGTGCGTTTGGGATGGGATGGATTGCAGGCAACAAGAACCGTCAGCAGAGCCGTTGCGAAGAACCTCGACATCAAAAATGGAACTTCATCGCTAACTCGAATACGCGGGGGTCGAATGCGCTGGCTATGCTGCCGAACGCTGCATTTCCGACTACGCCGTTGGGTTGGCCTAGCGGCGGCGTGTTCGAGACATTGAAAACTTCCGCGCGGAGTTCCAGGCGGAATCGCTCGGTCACGCTGAACACTTTTCCAAGCATCAGGTCCGCGTCCTGATAGCCGGGTCCGCGCACCGGATTGCGCGAGCTGTTGCCAATGGTGAACTGCGGCGCGGCGGCGAATGCGGCGGTGTTGAAATAGTGCGCGAGGCTTCGTTGATCGTCCGGCAAATTCGGATCGCCGATTCGATTCGGCCGCTGGGTCCCGTAGCCGGCAAACGAATTGAAGTTCGTGATTTGCGTCACCGGCAGGGGCATGCCGGATTGTATTCTCACGATGCCGCCCAGTTCGAAGCCGCGCGGCAGCCGGTACACAAAACCGGTGGAGAAAACGTGCGGAATATCGCCGTTCGACAAATCTTTTTCCAGGCGCCGGTTGTGGCTGTCGGCGACCGGAAAGTTGGCGACCGGCCCGGTGAGGATGGATGCGTCGAACACGGAAGAAGCGTCGTCGATCAACTTTGAAAATGTGTATGAGGCGGTGACCGTGAGCCCCGCGGAGAAGCGTTTTTCCAGGTGGGCCTGAACGGCGTGATAGGTGGAGTTGCCGATGTTATTGCGGAAAAGAGTCACGGTGGTGAAGCGCGGAAAGGGCCGTAAAAGCTGCTGCCGCGCGACGGTTGGTCCGCCGATGGACGAGGAAGCCGGGAGCTGTCCCAAAAACGGATTCGGCACCTGCTGCGTCAACTGCGATGCCAAAGACAAAGACGAAGCGGGCAATTGATTGATGTTCGTATCCGGCACACCCAGGTTAGTCAACTTCGAGCCGAGGTAGCCCAGTTCGGCGCTCCAGTTTTTTCCGAACGTCTTTTGCAGAGTAAAATTCCACTGCTGCGCGTAGCCCGATTTGGTGTCGCGCTCTACGCCAAAAACGCCTTGCCCTAGTCCGGAATTTGGATTGGGCGCCGTGACCTGCACGGACGGGCCTCGTGAGAGAACGAACGCCGGATTGATGTTGTCCTGCGAGCGTTGACCCACGCTTTGAATGAACGGGAAAAACGGAACGGTGAACGGCGTGGTGATTCCCGCTTGCTCGATCCAAACCAGTCCGTAGCCGGAGCGGACGACGAAAGAATCCGTGACCTTGAACGCCAGGCTGACGCGCGGACCGAAGTCGCCCCAGTCCAGCCGGCGGGCGGAATGCGGCACGCCGTTCTGTCCAAGAAAATCGAGTTGCTGGGTGTTGAGATTGAAGACGGACCCGCGGTCATTGGCTTCCGTGGATGGAAAGTTCAGGGTGTAGCGCAGGCCGAGTCCGAGCGAGAGGCGATTGTTTACTTTCCAATCGTCCTGTACGAAAAATTCCGCGATTGTGGCGCGGGGTTTCAACACCTGCTGTTGGATGTCGATGTTGTAAGTCGCCACCTGGCCTGTCAGAAACGACGCGAGTGCATTTCCGGTATTCGTCACCGGCGTTCCAGTGGCGCTGAGTCCGCTGGTGAAGACGTTGCTGAAGGAAAAAAGGCCGGATGGATCGGGCGGTTGCCGGACGTCGAGGCGCTCCAGCCGGATGTCGGCGCCGAATTTCAAACTGTGCTTCGCTTTGACGATCGAATAGACGTCGATGAATTGCGTAACAGATGTTGTGAACTGGGAGTTCGCACTCTCTGAAGGTCCGATCTGCTGAAAACCGGCGATCTGAAAAATCGGCCGTGCGTGGCCATCCAACAAATCCGAGCGCTGGAAACCGCGGCGCGAGAATCCGAATCGAAACTGATTCACGGCGTTCGCCGATCCGCTGTAGGTGTATTCGGCGACAATGCTGTCGGCGCGCGTGAATGTGTCGCCGATCACGCCGGCCGTGATGCTTCCACTGCCGTCGGGCAATGGAGTTGCGGGTACGGAGTCGTCGCGCAGATAAGAATAACGGCCGAACAAACGATGCCGCGCGCCGAAATAGCGATCGAGCCGCGTGTCGAACTGATCGTTATCGGTGGTGTCGACGCCTTGGCGCCGGTAGTTATTCGCAGTCGCCTCCTTGCCGTTGGTGAAGACGTTTGGCAATGGATAACGATTCAGCAGAGCGGCCGCCGTGGTGTCGAATTGGCTCACTGGAATCGTATTGTTCAGGAATGGAGAGCGGACGAATGTGCCGGCCGGCGTTAACTGAGTGGTGGCGGGATCGTAGATGAGGGTCGTCGTGGGGAAGATGCCTTGGTGCTGGGCGCTGGTGGGAACCGTGCTCGTTTTCGTATTGCCGATGCGCAGGCGCGTGCCCTGCCAGTCGGCGAAGAAAAAGGTTTTGTCTTTTTGGATCGGGCCGCCGATGGCGACGCCGTACTGGTTGCGCTTGAAGGGTGGATTGGGGCCCGGCAACGCAAAAAGATTGCGCGCGTTGAGCGCTTCGTTGCGGAAGAATTCGAACAGCGTTCCGTGAAATTCGTTGGCGCCCGATCTTGTGGCCACCTGGATGATGCCTCCGTTCGAACGTCCGTATTCAGCGGAGTAGCTGTTGATTTGGACGCGGAATTCGGCGACGGAATCGATGATCGGAAAATACGCAACCTGGCCCGGCTCGGGCTGTAGGACGCTGATGCCGTCGTAGACATATTCGCTGGTCCTGGGGCGGCTGCCATTGATGCGCGGAAGCAGCGACGGGGATGCCGCCGAGCCGGGGGGCAGGGCGACGCCGGGGGCGAGGGCGATTAGCGGCACGAAATTCCGGCCGTCGAGCGGGAGGGTGGTCACCTTCACTTCGCTCGCCAGGAAGCTTTCCGTTCCCGACGTAGTTTGGAGGAGTGGAACGGCGGCGTTGACTTCGACCGATTGAGTGAGCTCGCCGACCTGAAGTTGAAGGTCGAGCGAGACGCGGTCCGCTACGCGAAGCTCGATGCCGGAACGGCGCAAGGTGGAGAAGCGGGGTTTCGAGGCCTGGAGGGCATAGTTGCCCGGAGGCAGCGCGAAGAAATGAAATTCACCCGCGCTGTTCGTCGTGCCTCGCGATACGCTGCTGGTGGATTCGTCGCGGGCCTCTATCGCTACGCCGGCGATGGGCAGGCCGGAGGGGTCGCGGACTGTGCCGAAAAGCTCGGCGCGGCCGGATTGAGCGAAGAGCGGGTTCGCCGCTATCAGAATTCCCAGGATGGCGAAATGTCGTCTAATAAGGACCATGTCTTGTATTTAAGACGATATCACGACTATCGGTTGCGAGTTTGCCGGGGCCGCACGACAATGTAAGCTGAAGTGGAAACACGGACTCAGCTCAATTCCGTTCGCGGGCAGCGAGGGATCTCGGCGGCCAAGCTGGCCAAGTTGGTGGGCGTGAGCCGCCAGACTGTGTACGCCATTGAAGCCGGCGACTATGTACCGAACACGACGCTGGCTTTGCAGCTCGCCAAAATTCTGGAGGTTCGCGTCGAGGACCTTTTTCAGCTCGAAGGGCAGGCTGTGGAGTTGCCGCCCCCGGTGGAAGTGGATCTGCTCGATATTCATCATGCCCCGTGCAAAGGGCAGCCTGTCCAGCTTTGCCGCGTCGGCAAGCGCATCATTGGTGTTTCGGCTACGCCACAACCGATGATGCTGCCGCTGGCGGATGGCGTCATCGTCGAGAGTTCAAAGCGCACACATCTGGCGCAAGTTCACGTTTTCCAGAACGACCTGGATGAAGGGAAGCGATTGCTGATTGCGGGCTGCGATCCGGGCATCTCGCTACTCGCGCAACATTTGAGCCGGTTCGAAGATGTCGACATGACCATGGCCCAGTCGTCCAGCCACCAGGCGCTGGAGTGGCTCAAGCAAGGCAAGGTGCATGTGGCGGGCACGCATCTGCGCGATGTCCCGAGCGGTGAATACAATCTTCCGGCGATCAAGCGGCTGTTTCCGGCAAGCGCCGTGAAAGTGGTCACGTTCGCGATTTGGGAGCAGGGGATCGTGGTTGCGGCTGGAAATCCGAAGGACATTCGGCGCATCGAGGACTTGTCCCGCAAGGACGTTCGCATCGTCAATCGGGAGAAGGGCGCGGGCAGCCGTGAGTTGCTGGATCAAAAACTGCGCGACGCCGGCGTGCCGCCCGGCAAGGTGAATGGATACGACGATGCCGCCCATGGACATCTTCCCGCCGCGCTGGCCGTCAGTCTCGGCGACGTGGATTGTTGTATCGCCACGCGATCGGCGGCGCGGGCATTCGGCTTGAGTTTTATTCCGCTGGCCACGGAGCGCTACGATCTGGTAGTACGGCGGCAGTACGCAAAACTGCCGGCTGTGGAAGTTTTGCTGGATGTCTTGAATCGCGCCGCGCTGCGACGCAAGCTGGAGATGTTGGCCGGTTATGATACACGGCACACGGGCGAGATTTTGGTAGGGTAGCCCGGCGCTCAGCGGTGCTTCAACAGTTCTGGAAATTGCTGCTGAAGATGTTTTACCTTTGGCAGGTCGTTATAAACTATGTAGGGCTCATTGGGGTGATGATCGAGGTAGTGCTGATGGTAATCCTCGGCATCGTAGAAACCTTTGAGCGGCACTACCTGCGTTACGATGGGCCGCGGGAAGACTTTCGACTTGTTGAGCTGATCGATGTAAGCTTCGGCGACGCGCTTTTGATCGTCCGTCGAGTAGAAGATTGCCGATCGATACTGCGTGCCGCTATCGGGGCCTTGCCGGTTCAGAGTGGTGGGATCGTGCGCCACGGCAAAGTAGATCTGCAACAATCGGCCGTAGGTGATCTGTGACGGATCGAAGGTGATCTTCACCGACTCGGCATGTCCGGTTACGCCAGAGCTGACGATCTCGTACTGCGCGGTAATTCTGCTGCCTCCGGCATAACCGGAGACCACATCCGAGACGCCCTTCAAGCGCTCGAAGACCGCTTCCACGCCCCAGAAACAACCGCCGGCGAGCACCGCGGTGGCTTTCTGCTTCGTCGCCGGCGCAGGAATGTCAGTGGCGGGCGCGGGAAACTCGGCGGCTGCCGCAACAAGGGCCGTGAGTGAAAACGCAAACCAGAAAGACGATCGTGTCGACATATTTACTCCTTACAAAGCACTGGCAGCAAGATAAATTGAGGCCAACTGCTGGCACCCCTCTCGATCCGCTTCGTCGAATCGCGCGAGCGACGGACTGTCCATATCGAGAACGCCAACGACCGCGCCCGATTGAATGAGAGGCACAACCAATTCCGAACGGGACGCGGAATCGCACGCAATATGACCGGGGAACGCATTGACGTCCGCAACCAAAACCGATTCCCGGCGCTCCGCCGCGGCGCCGCAAACCCCTCTGCCCATCGCGATTCGAACGCACGCCGGCTGGCCTTGGAACGGCCCGAGCACCAATTCGTTGCCCCTCAAAAAATAGAAACCAATCCAATTTACGTCGGGCAGCGCGTGATAGAGCAGAGCGGCGGTGTTGGCGGCGTTCGCGATTGAATCGCGCTCACCTTTGAGGAGGCTCGATAATTGCAGAGACAGCTCGCGGTAGAACTCAATCTTGTTTGCAGCCGCCGGTTGAGTTACGGAAAACATTCTTCTCTCAAGTTATCATTGGTATTATGTCAACCGTTTCGCCGGCTCTGCCGGAGGTCGAGGTGCTCGATCAAATCCGGACGCTGGAGAGCCAATATCTTGTGCAGAACTATGCGCGCTATCCAATCGCGCTGCATCACGGCCGCGGCTGTTACGTTTACGATTGTGCGGGCAAGCGCTACCTGGATTTGCTGACCGGAATCGGCGTGAATTCGCTGGGCCACTCGCATCCGCGGCTGGTGAAGGCGATCCGCGCGCAGGCTGCGCTGCTGCTGCACACATCCAATCTTTACTATCACGAATATCAGGGTCGTCTGGCGGAACGTCTGGCGAAAATCAGCGGATTGCAACGCACGTTCTTCTGCAACTCCGGCGCCGAATCGATGGAAGGCGCAATGAAGATGATGCGCGCGCATGGCCGCAGGATCGATCCCGAAAAATACGAGATTGTTGCGCTACACAATTCTTTTCACGGCAGAACGCTGGGAGCGCTTTCCATCACCGGCCAGGAAAAATACAGGAAGGATTTCGAGCCTCTGCTGGCCGGCGCGCGATTTGTCCCAGGCAATGACATCGTGGCGCTCGAACAGGTTTTCAACGAAAAAACTTCGGGCATCGTCATCGAATGGATTCAGGGCGAGGGCGGCATCAATCCCATGACGGTGGAGTATGCGCGCAAGGCCCGCGAGCTGGCGGACCGCTACGATGCGCTGCTGGTGTTCGATGAAATTCAATGCGGCGTGGGGCGTCCCGGCACTTATTTCGCGTACCAGCTTGCCGATCCGGTGGTGCTTCCCGACATCATGGTGGCCGCGAAACCGCTGGCGTGCGGGATTCCGCTGGGCGTGATTGTGGCGAATGAAAGGGCGGCCCAATCGATCGGCTCCGGGATGCACGGATCCACTTTCGGGGGCGGGCCGCTGGCGTGCCGCGTGGCTCTCGAATTCCTGGATGTTCTGGACGAGCTGCTGCCGCACATCCGGCAAGTGGGCGGCTACTTCAGGATGCGGCTGGATGAATTGCAGAAACATTTTTCGTTCATCAAAGAGGTGCGCGGCCAGGGGTTGATGCTCGGTGTTGAATTGAGCATTCCGGGCAAGCAGATCGTTCTCGATGCAATGCAACTCGGACTGCTGCTGAATTGCACGCACGATACGGTGTTGCGTTTCCTGCCGCCATACATCATCACGGAGAAAGAAATCGATCGCGGCATTTCGATCCTGACGAAAGCTTTTAAGCTTGCCGCCAAGCAGGCAAAGCAAATTGAGTCTTGAGCAGTGGAATGAGCGCTACCGCGCGGGCGAGCAACTGTTTGACACGCCCGTGCCGCTGGTCGTTCAATTTGCCGGATCTGCTGGAGGCCGGGCGCTCGATCTCGCATGCGGGTGCGGACGGAATGCGCTGTATCTGGCGGAGCTGGGCTGGCGCGTGACGGCCGTGGATGGATCGCCTGTTGCTGCGGATGTTCTGAGGGCAAGGGCTCGCGAGCGTCGCCTCGACATCGATATTCGCGTTGCCGATTTGGAGCGGGGCGAATTCGAGATTTCATCCGGCGCGTACGATCTGATTCTGGATTGCTACTATCTACAGCGCGATTTATTTGCCGGGATGCGGGCTGGGGTTCGGCCGGGTGGGACGATTATTTCGATCGTGCATCTGGCGGATGCGGACCAACCGGATGGTACGCCGAAGCGGGCTTATCCGGGTGAACTGCGAGGTCTTTTCGAGGGATGGAGGGTTCTGCATTATCGCGAGGGGCGGCCGGAGGAGTCGTGTCATCAGAGAGCCGTCGCTGAGATTGTGGCGATTCGGTGGACGACCAACACAGGCAAGAATGCCTGTGCCACAATCGATTCTTAATGGAAACCAAGAGACTCGGTCCAAGCGATATGCAGCTTACGCCCATCGGCATTGGCGCGTGGGCGATCGGCGGCGGCGGATGGACGTTCGGCTGGGGACCGCAGGACGACAACGAATCCATCGCGGCGATTCATGCGGCGCTCGATCGCGGCATCAATTGGATCGATACCGCGGCCGTGTATGGACTGGGCCATTCCGAAGAAGTGGTGGCGCGCGCGCTGCAATCCCGGCCGCACCGGCCGTTCGTCTTTACCAAGTGCGGCCGCGTTTGGAACGAGCGCGGCGAGATCGGCAAATCGTTGCGGGCGGATTCCATCCGGCGGGAAGTGGATGCGAGCCTGCGGCGACTACGGGTCGACACGATCGATCTTTATCAGATTCACTGGCCGGAGCCGGACGAAGAAATCGAAGAAGGCTGGACGACGATGGCGGAACTGAAGCGCGAGGGAAAAGTCCGGCACATCGGCGTGTCCAACTTCAACGCCAGCCAGATGCGGCGCGCACAAGCCATCGCGCCCATTGCTTCTTTGCAGCCGCCGTACTCTTTGATCTCTCCTGAAATCGAGGAGTCGATACTGCCGTACGCGGAGGCGAACGGCATCGGTGTTATCGTGTATTCGCCAATGAAATCGGGCTTGCTGAGCGGCGCCATGACGCGCGAACGAATTGCCGCGCTGCCCGCGGACGATTTCCGCCGCAGAGTTCCGAACTTCCAGGAGCCGCTGCTTTCGAAGAATCTCGAGTTGGCTGAATTGCTGCGTGGCATTGGACAGCGGCACGGACGCACGGCGGGTGAAGCGGCGATTGCGTGGACGCTGCGTCATTCAGCCGTCACGGCGGCGATTGTGGGAATGCGGTCCGCCAGCCAGGTGGAGGGCGTGATTGGTGCGGCTGATTTTCGGTTGAGTCCTCAGGAATTGGCGGAGATCGAAGCGTTTCGTTCGGTGAGGCCGTGACGATTCGGGCCGGAGATTGTGGGGCGCGAAGATTTGATCGGGCTTAGGCAGTTCGCATGGTGCGTCCTCAAAAGACGCGTTCTTCTAACAAGTGAAAGGCGTTCTTAGAAACGGGCCGGCATCTACGCCGGTACCGCGCTAAAATCTACCCATGCGCAAGCTTTTTCTCGCCGCTCTTTTTGCATTCCCCGCGTTTGCCCAGACGCCGACCATCGATCAATCCCTCAGCATGAAGTCGGTGATCGCCACGCGGATCT
>DATDHK010000061.1:0-7898 GCA_036521635.1 Bryobacteraceae bacterium
AGGGCCGGTCCGGACTGATCACTTCCAGCGAAAACGAATGCCGCGGCTCGGGCAGATTTTCCCACGACATGCCGATCTGCCGCGCCAGCTCCTCCGACGGCATTCTCGCCGAAACGCCGGTGACCAGCCGCGTGGCCTTGAGTTTCGCGGCCGATTGCACCATCGCGTCGAAAGGATTCACCGCCGGCACCACCAGAAGCTCCACCGGCTTCCCTTCCTTCTCCGCCAGCTCCACCACATGGCTGAACAATTCGCGCTCGTAGCCGCTGAAAATCTGATCGTCGGCCAGGTCGTATTCTCCGGCGCCGGTGGAGATGGTTCGCACCGTCATCACCACGATGTCGTGCCGTTTCAAGTTGGTTTTTTCCAGCACCTTTTTGAGATGCTCCATGTTGTGATAGTCGCGGACGGCCACCAGCACACAGCCGGCCCGCGCGTGCAAGGTCCCGGCATTCACCTGCGACTGATGCTCCAGGTTGAACTCTTCGAGCGTTTTTTTCTCGAGATGTTCCCGGAGCCTTTTGCGCGTATTGATTTTTTCGGAGATCGTGAAAATGAAGAAGAGCGCCAAGGTAAAGCCCACGCCATACATGGTCGCGATTTCCTTTGAAAAGACATTGGCGATCGCGACGAAGCCCAAAATCAGCGTCGTGACTCCCAGTCCCACCGGAATTTCCACCCTGCCGATACGGATGTTGAGCGGGAATTTGTATTCCTGATCGTGACGCTGGAATCGCAATGCCAGCACGCCCAGAGACTTCAGGAAAAAGCTCCACACCACGCCGAACGCGTAAGCTTCGCCAAGCAGGTAGACATTTCCCCGGCTCACCACTATGGTCGCAATCTGCAGAATCGCGATCAGATTTACTATGCGATAGGTGGTCCCAAATCGCTTGTGCGGCTTGCGGAACCAATCCAGCAGCACGCCATCCTCGGCCACGCGATTCAAGACGCCGTTGGCGCCTATCATCGAAGTATTGACGGCTCCTGAAAGAATCAGCACGCCCACAATCACCACGAAGACGTGAAACAAAAGCGTCAGCAGCTCGGGACCGGCCAGGTGCATTGCCAGCCCGCCCAGCAGGTTGTCCACGTATAAATTGCGAATATCCGCCGGGCTGATGATGATGCTCGCGAACACCGTGATAACGCCGGTGCAAATTACCGCATACCAGCAAACGATGTTCGCCGTGCGGCGAAGATTTTTCATCTTGGGATACGCGATCTCGCGGTAAACTTGCGCCAGCGTTTCGAAGCCGCTCATGGACAGCAGCGAATGCCCGAAGGCGATCAGGATCGCGATCGCCGGAATGCTCGGCCACATCGTTCCCTTGAACCAACCCAGCGCCTTTGGACCGAACTCCAGATTTCGGGCGAGCGGCGCGGGCGGCAATTGCACGTGCCCGCGCAACAGGATTGTCAGGGGACACCAGATCAGAAAAGCCACCACCATGATCGTAGTGATTTGCATGATCCGCAGAGCCTTGCCGCTGGATTCGTGGATGCCCTTGGTATTCATCCACCAGAAATAGACGGTCACCAACGACGCAAAAAAGGCCGCGAAATGGTTTATGTCGAACGGAAACGACTGGCCCAGCATCTTCGCGATTTCGTCGAAAAGATGCCCGCAGTACGCGCCGGCGCTGACTACGCTGATGGGCCCCGTGAGGATGTAATCGAAAACCAGCGCGGACACCGAGAGGCGCGCCGCGAACGGACCCATGCTGTCCTTCACCACGATGTACACGCCGCCGCGCACGAACATGCTGCAGCTTTCCATGTAGACGGATCGCACCGCGAAACTGAACAACATTACCGCCAGTACGAACCACGGCGCCGAGGGACCAATCGCTGTTTCGACAATGCCGCCCGCATAGAACGCGGACGACGCTAAATCGGAAAGGACGATGGATGCGCCACGCCAGAAGCTGATGAAGGAGAGGGCCACTGTTGTCGCCACCACGACCTTGGCCGTAGTCGTGGTGGGTTTGCTAACTTCTATCGACATCTACTGGGACTTTTCCCAAGCTTTATTCTACCTTGCGGCGCAGGTTCTATCCTACGATGGAGCTTGTGGATCCCAAGCCGGCCATTCAAATCGCTTCCGAACTGCGCGCGCGTGGATTCCAGGCGTGGCTGGTGGGCGGATGCGTTCGCGACCTGGTGCTCGGCCGCGAGCCGAAGGATTACGACATCTCAACCGACGCTACGCCCGGGCAGCTCGTTCAAATCTTTCCCAAGGCCCAATTGGTGGGCGCACAGTTCGGCGTGATCCTGGTAGACGGCGTGGAGGTCGCGACGTTTCGCAGCGATCATTCTTACGACGACGGCCGGCGTCCGGTGCAGGTGACCTTCGAAACCGATCCGCGAAAGGATGTGTTGCGGCGCGACTTCACCATCAACGCCCTGCTGCTCGATCCCGCTTCTTTGAACTCCTTGGACTCCAAGGTGGTGGACGCCGCCGGCGGACTCAGCGATCTTCGCAACGGCATCATTCGGGCGATCGGAAATCCGGAGCAGCGTTTTGAAGAGGACCACTTGCGGATGCTGCGCGCCATCCGATTCGCCGCCCGCTTCGGATTCGAGATAGAACCGGCAACGCTCGCCGCCATCCAAAAACACCACCAGCGGATCGCCCGTGTTTCGCCCGAGCGGATTCGCGACGAGCTGGTCCGCATCCTCACCGAAGGCGCGCCACGCCGTGGGTTTGAGCTGCTGGACGCGACCGGATTGCTGGGTGACATCCTGCCTGAAGTTGCGGCGTTGAAGGGCGTCCGGCAGCCGCCGGAATTTCATCCCGAAGGCGATGTCTGGACACACACGCTGCTTATGCTCGAAGGTCTACAGTCGCCAACGCCGACTCTGGCTTTAGGCGTTCTGCTGCATGACATCGGCAAGCCGGGAACGTTTCGCATCGCGGACCGTATCCGTTTCGACGGCCATGTGGAGCTCGGCGAAAGTATCGCTCGCGGCATTTTGAACCGCCTGCGTTTCTCCAACGCGGACATCGATCAGGTGATCGCGCTCATCGGCAATCATATGCGTTTTTCGCATGTCCAACAGATGCGCGAAAGCACGTTGAAGCGCATGTTGCGCCTGGATCGATTCGAAGAGCACCTGGAGCTGCACCGGCAGGACTGCATCTCGAGCCACGGCGGTTTGGACAATTACGAGTTCGTGAAATCGAGGTTCGACGAATCGCCGCCGGAACAATTGCGCCCGCCTTGCCTGCTTACCGGCGACGATCTCATTCAATCCGGCTACAAGCCGGGACCGGATTTTTCGCGCATGCTCGAAGCCGCGGAAGACGCCCAGTTGGAATCGCGGATTCAAAGCAAGGAAGAGGCGCTCGATCTCATAAGGTCGACTTTCGGTCCGCCCCGCATCTAATTCAGGTTCGCGATCACCGCATCCGTAAATTCACTCGTCGATGCACTGCCGCCCACGTCGGGTGGTAGATGCCGCTGCCCCGCATAGACCTTTTCGATCGCCCCGCGCAACCGCCGCGCCGCATCGCGTTCGCCCAGGTGCAGCAGCATCAGCGCCGACGACAAAATCAGCGCAGTCGGATTCGCAATACCCTTCCCCGCGATATCGGGCGCACTGCCGTGCACCGCTTCGAAGACCGCGTCGCGATCCCCCATGTTCGCGCCCGGGACCACGCCCAAACCGCCCACCAATCCGGCCGCGAGGTCCGACACGATGTCCCCATACAAATTCGGAAGCAAAAGAATATCGAAAGTTTCCGGCCGGATCACAAGCTGCAAGGACGCGTTGTCCACAATCAGCTCTTTATAGTCGATGTCCGGAAAACGCGCGGCAACCTCGCGGCAGCATCGCAGAAAAAGCCCGTCGGCCAGCTTCATGATGTTTGCCTTATGAATGGCCGCGACCTTTTTCCGTCCGGTCTTTTTTGCGAAATCGAAAGCATACTCGGCGATGCGAATCGACGCCACGCGCGTGATGACCTTGAGGCTGGTCACCACGTCCTTCACCACTTCGTGCTCTAAACCGGAATACAGATCTTCGGTGTTCTCGCGGAAGATCACCATGTCGATCTTCACATCGTCAAACCGCGTCTTGAGGCCCGGCAGCGAGCACACCGGGCGCACGTTAGCGTACAAATCGAATTGCTTTCGCAACGCGACGTTTACGCTCTGAAATCCTCCGGCAATCGGCGTTGTCGCCGGCCCCTTCAAGCCCACGTGCGTCCGCTCGAGCGACTCGATCACGTGCGGCGGAAGCACCTGTCCGGCTTTCGAAATGATGCTGGCATTCAAATCGGCGCGCTGCCAATCGATGGAAACGCCCGTGGCATTCACCGCGCGCACCGCCGCCTCCGCGACTTCCGGGCCGATGCCGTCGCCCGGGATTAACGTTACTGGATGGGACACGTTTACCATTGTAGGGAATGGCTCTTATAAAACGTGCACTCATCAGCGTCACGGATAAAACCGGTGTAGTGGAATTCGCCGCCGGGCTTCGCGATCTTGGCGTGGAAATTATCTCCACCGGTGGAACCGCGCGGGCCATTCACGAAGGCGGCGTCGCGGTTCGCGAGGTTTCAGAAGTCACCGGATTCCCGGAAATGTTGGACGGCCGTCTGAAGACGATCAACCCGCGCATCGCCGGCGGCGTGCTGGCTATTCGTGGAAATTCCGAGCACATGCACTCGCTCGCGGAGCACAAGATTCCGGCCATCGACATGGTGGTGGTGAACCTCTACGCCTTCGAGAAAGTGGCCGCAAAACAAGGCGTGAGCATGGCTGAGCTGATCGAGAATATCGACATCGGCGGACCAACGTTGATCCGCGCGGCAGCGAAAAACTATCAGGATGTCGCGGTGGTGGTGTCGCCGGACGACTACCCGGCCATCCTCGAGGAAATGCACGAAAATGGCGGCCAGGTTTGCGAGCCGACGCTGTGGGGGCTGGCGAAAAAAGCGTTTGCCCTGACCGCCGCATACGACCGGGCCATCACCGCGCGGCTGGCTTTGGTGGGCGCGGCGGACGAATCCGGCTTGCCCGGGTTTCTGGATATTCGCGCGCCCCGCGCGCTCGATTTGCGTTACGGCGAAAATCCGCATCAAGCGGCTGCGTTGTACACCAATCGCCACGGAGGAATTGCCGGCGCCGAGCAACTACAGGGCAAGGAACTTTCTTACAACAACCTGGTGGATCTCGACGCCGCCTGGCAATTGATCGCCGAGTTCGACCAGCCCGCTTCCGCCATCATCAAGCACACCAATCCTTGTGGATGCGCGGAGGCCGGGACGCTTGTAGAGAGCTACCGGCGGGCCTTCGCGGCGGACCCCGTCTCCGCGTTCGGCGGCGTGTTGGCGTTCAACAGGGCGTTGGATGAGGAGACCGCGAAAGAGATCGCGAAGACATTCATCGAAGCTATTGCCGCGCCGGACTACGATGCAGCGGCTCGCACTGTTCTGGCGTCGAAGAAAAATCTACGGCTGCTGAAAGTGGAAGCCGTGGCCGGCGCTGAGCCGGTCGTGAAATCGATCAGCGGCGGATACATGGTGCAAACCGCGGATACTCATCGGCTGGAGCGCGCGCAGTGCCAGGTGAAAACCGAGCGCGTTCCGACCGATGAAGAATGGCGCGCGCTCGAATTCGGTTGGAAGGTTTCGAAGCACGTCAAATCGAACGCGATTGTGTACGCGCGCGACGGCCAGTCTATCAGCGTGGGCGCGGGACAAATGAGCCGCGTCGATTCGGTGAAGGTCGGCGCGATGAAGGCGGTGTTGCCGCTAGCGGGCACAGTGCTTGCGTCCGACGCATTCTTTCCGTTCCCCGATGGAATCGAAGAGGCTGCCAAGCACGGAATTACGGCGGTGATTCAACCGGGCGGTTCAGTGCGGGATGACGAAGTGGTGGCGGCGGCGAACAAGTTGGGCCTTGCGATGGTGTTCACAGGTGTCCGGCATTTCCGGCACTAGCAACCGCTTGCTTACGCGCGCGGCTCAGAATAGACTACCGAGCCGCGACCGTAAGGGAGCGGTTGTTCATCAATTCAACACATTCAATTCCTGCGCCGCCTGCGCATTATAAAACTCCCGCAGCCGCCGCGCCGCGCTTGGGCCGATCACCTTCGCCAACTCCTCCGGCGACGCCCCCCTCACCCGTTCCAAACTCCCAAATTCACGCAGCAGTTTTGAAATAGTCTTACTGCCGATCCCCTCCACTTGTTCCAGCTCCGACGTCAGCCGCGCCGCACTCCGCCGGGTGCGATGGAACGTGACGGCGAACCGGTGCGCCTCATCGCGGATGTTCTGGATCAAATGCAGCACCGGTGAATAGTGGTCCAACTGGATCGGCTCGTTCTCCTGGCCATACACGTAAATAATTTCCTCGCGTTTTGCGATGGACGCTACTGCTTGATTGATGACGCCGATGGCTTCCAGCGCCTCCACCGCGGCGTGCAACTGGCCGAGTCCGCCGTCAATCAGGATCAAGCTCGGGAACGCTTTGTTCTCCGCCTGCAGCCGTGAATAGCGGCGTCCGACAACTTCGCGCATCGAAGCGAAATCGTCGTTTCCTTCCACCGTGCGGATTACGAACTTGCGGTAATCGCCTTTCTTCATGCGGCCGTCTTCCCAAACCACCATGCTGGCCACTTTGTCGGTGCCCTGAATGTGCGAAATGTCGAAACACTCGATGCGCTTCGGGGCCTCCGGCAAGCCCAGCAATTCCTGAAGCGATTCCAGCATGGCTTTCGAAGACGGCTTCATCACGCGGAAGCGTTGGTGGAACGCATGCTTCGCGTTGGTCTCCACCAGCGAGAGCAACGCTTTTTTCTGACCCCTTTGCGGCGTGTGGATCTCCAATCTCCGTCCCCGTTTTTCGCTGAGCAACTCTTCCAGAACCTCGCGATCTTCAAAATCCACCGGCACGTGGATGCGGCTGGGAATGTACTGCTGATCCAGATAAATCTGCTTGAGCAATGACGAGAAAAATTCCGACGGTTGGAAGTCGAAAAGATCTTCCCAGAAATATTCGCGCCGGTCCACCACCCGGCCGTTCCGCAAGTGAAAGAGGTTCGCGGCCACCAATGGCGGCTCGGCATAGTAAGCGAGAATGTCGATATTTTCACCTTCCGCCGCGGCGATCTTCTGCTTCTCTTCCATCTCCTCAACGGTCGACATCAGATCGCGCAGAGCAGCCGCTTCCTCGAAGCGCGTGTCTTCGGCCGCCCGCTGCATTCTGCCGCGTAGCTCGCGCGCCAGGTCCCGCAAACGTCCGTCCAGGAACAATCGCACGTCGTGCACGGCGGCGGCGTACTGTTCATCCGTCGTGAGTCCTTCCACGCAAGGACCCTGGCAGCGATGGATGTGAAACTCCAGGCAAGGATGCGTATGCCGGCGGCTGAAGTCCACCTTGCACGACGGAATTTTGAAGTGCCGGTGAATCAGGTGGACCAGGCGGTGCGCCAAATTGCCGGGAAAGTACGGTCCGAAATAAGCCGATCCGTCCTTGAGCAAACGGCGCGTCACATACACGCGCGGATATTTTTCGTTGGTCAGCTTGATGTACGGGAAAGTCTTGTCGTCGCGCAGCAGGATATTGAAGCGCGGCTTCCACTGCTTGATGAAATTGTTCTCCAGCGCCAGCGCTTCCTTTTCGTTGTCGACCAGGATGTACTCCAGGTCGCGCGCCTCCGCAATCAGCGTGCCGGTCTTAACGTCCCCCAGCCGGTCGTCGGAAAAATAGTTGCGCACGCGGGCCCGCAGGTTCTTGGCCTTGCCCACGTAGATCACCGCGCCGTAAGCGTCTTTGTACAGGTACACTCCCGGCAGCAATGGAAGCTGTGCCGCTTTCTCGCGAAGTTCCATGGGGAGCCATTCCTATTGTCTCAGGGACGTCAACCGGCGTATCATTTCACAACAT